>CAMWYX010000045.1 GCA_947178575.1 uncultured Ruminococcus sp.
TTGTCGTTGTTGTTTCTGTTGTGGTTGTTGTCGTTGTTGTTTCTGTTGTGGTTGTAGTTGTTGTTGTTTCTGTTGTGGTTGTAGTTGTCGTTGTTTCTGTTGATGTCGAAGTTGATGTAGATGTTGAAGTTGTTGTATCTTCTACTTCCTCTTCTGTTGTTGTCGTAGTAGTAGTTGTTGTTTCTGTTGTCGTTGTAGTTGTTGATACTGTTGTAGTTGTAGCATCACGCATTACAACACCAGTTACCTGAGAAGTTCCTACAACATTCTCGCCTTCAGCATAATTGTCCTTATCCTTTTCGTCAATTTCGATACTCTTAATGATACCTTTTTCAACAACAATGTTAATAGGTTCAGCCGGAATGTACTTATCATTGTCGTCATCATCCTTAGGAACAGCTATTTCTTCAAGGATATATTTGCCGTCCGGAAGTCCATTGATTACTGTATCAACAACCTTACCAGCAATCATACCTGCTGAATTAAATGTAACATAGAAATCTTTTCCGCTTGCTACCTTATTGTATCCGGATATTGCGTTTCCTGTTTTCTTGCTTTCTCCTGTACCCTGCTCTACTGTAACTTTAGCAAATGCCTTCTGAGTAGATTCAAGTGCAGCATCAGAAAGTTCAGAAGTGTCAAGCTTGAGTCTGAGTCTTGCACCAGAAATTTCAGAACCGCCGACTACTTTCTTTGAAACGTGAATCGAAGAAAGTTTATCTTTAATGATAATTGCATCCCCGTCAGTTTCAACATAGTTTACTTCATTTTTCTCATCAACAAGTGTTGCCTTGTTGTCGCCGTCAACAGTGTAAACTTCGCTGATATTAGCATTATTATCTACATATACAAGGATTTTTGCTTCAATGACTGTATATCCAGTCGGAGCAGCTACCTCTGTAAGGAGATAATAGCCTTCTTCAATCTTTACATCACGTAAATCTTTATCACTTGATGTCCATGAAACTACAGATTCACCGACAGTTACTGTCTTATCTGCATTGAGTTCAGCCTTTTCGAGCTTCATCCTAGCACCGGCAATCTTATTTTTTCCGGTCATATCAGCTTTGGATATATGAAGAACGCCTTTAGCACGGTCAACCATTATAACTGTATCTGTTGTCTGACCTTCCGGAATGTCGTTGATTCTTTCAACATCTATAACATTGCCTTCTTCGTCTTCCTCTGTGATGTCATATACTCCGTCCTTTACATCGTCAGCTGTTTCATCAAGTACGATTTCTGTAATAACGCCGTTAGTAACAGTAAATGTGATGTCTGAAGCCTGCTGGAATCCTTCCGGAGGTGTTACCTCGTGGAAAATATACTTGCCGTCAGGAAGATTTTTGAAAACAGCATCAACATCTGATGAAATAAATGTAATGGACTTTTCATCATCTTTATTGACAAATTCAAATCCTTCTGCTTTTGTCTCTTTATCAAACTTGTCAGAACCCTGTTCAACTGTTACTTTATCAAACTGAACCTTAACAGCTTCCATATCCTCTGCCTTTACAGATGAAAGGTCAAGTGAAATCTTAATCTCTGCACCTGCAAGTACATTGGTTTCAGTATCATTTTTTGAGATTACGAGTTCGGAAGCAGTATCGCCGATTGTCAGATTGCCGTCAGCATCTTTGACTGCATCTTTACGCTCTGCGGATACAAATATTCTTTCACCTGTAGCTTCATCTGTCTTAATTTCAAGAATATCAACAATCTTGTAATCCTTAATCTGAACATAGACATTGGATACAACCTGATATCCGTCCGGAGCAGAAATCTCACGGAATCTGTAATAACCGTTTGCGAGTGCAGCCGGAACATAGATATACTGTGCCTGTGTCTTGTCTGTTTCATATGCCGGATTGAGTACACGTCTCATTGGCTTGATTACGTGCGGTTTGTCACCAGATATCCATCTGTCGATAGCATAATCTGCTGCATTTACAATCTTTACCTTATTGTCCTCAATTTTTACATTTATTCTGCGGAACTCGATATCTGCACCTGTAAGTTCTGTAGCATCAGCATTGCCGATACCATTAATATCAACCTTGCTTACTGAAAGTGTTTCATGTGCGTCAATCATTATAAGGCTGTCTGTGGTTTCCTTTAGATATGTGTCTGTGCCGTCAACTTTATATTCATAAAGTTCATTTTCGTAATGTTTTACATATACAGTCTTACCGGCTTCTTCGGAAGCCTTTTCATCTTTTTCGAATCCGTTGAAATAATTTTCCTTATCGTTACCAAGAGTAACATCTACGATAACTCCGTTTAATACTTCAAACTTAATCGGGTCTGCTATAATATAACCGGATTTATCAGGAACTTCAACTTCTGAAAGAATATAGTGTCCGTCAGGAAGACCCTTAATCTTAGTTGCAAACTCGTCAGATGTAACGAATGTAACAGAAACTTCGTCATCTGTATTGAGTTCAATTTCAACTGCCTGTGAATTCTGTTCAACCTTTACTTCGCTGAATTTTTCTTTGAAGTCATCAAGATTTTCTTCATCAACAGAAATCTTGAGAGTTACTCCTCCGAGTTCTTCTTCACTGCCAAGAGCTCTCTTGGAAACAGTAATCGGAACTTCTGTCTTTTCGTTTTCAAGCTTGATTGCGTTTTCGTCTGTGAAAGCATAAGTAAGATTAATGTTGGATTCTGCAACATCATCATCGATAGTGATAACATACTCATTTACTACGAGTTCTGCCTTATCTTCAAATACTTTCTTTGTTGTGACTGCCGGTACAGTTACCGGACCGAATGTCTTTGGCTCGAAGTTTACTTCGGCGAGCTCGTATATCATAGTGTTGCCTTCATCATATACAGCCACATAGAGCTTGCCGTTGATTCTGTACACGCCACATTCCTCATCTACAACTCTTACAGCAGTACCTAAAGGTTCCCATTCGTGAGTTGCTGTATTAAAATGTGGAGTCCAACGTTTCAGTTTTCCGTCAGCAGGGTCAAATCCATACCATTCGTCCCATGTATCGTCATTTGAACCGTCAGTTCTTACAAGGTCAGTAGTAATAGCACCAACAGTCTGAACAGGACCGAATCTTACCATATCAGCCGTCGGAACAGCATATCTTGCACTTGTGATATTACCGTCCTTATCGAATTTCAGTTCATAGAATGCGTTATCAACGGTTTTATTTCCGCCCATACCGCCATTGATTGTTGCTGTACCCTTATCGGTTACAGTATAAACGCCGTTTTCCATAGGGATAAACTTACTGTTATAAGTAAGGTTCATCAGTGGTTCACGGTCTTTGATTTCTGTGCCGTCAGCGTTTTTAATATCTGTAACAGTGTGAATCTTGAAACTGTCGAATCCTTCGTCGCCTTTTTTCAATGTAGTAGTCTTACCGTTTGCATCAGTCATTTTTACCTGATTGATTACAGCTTCATAACGTGTAAGACCGTCCTCGCCCTCTACAGGCTTGGTCTTGTCAACGCTTACGTCAAAAACGTAAATATTGTCCTTGTTCTTGATTTCGTTTGAAATGTTGTTAAGACCTGAATAGGTATGTTCTACCGGTGTAACCTTAAACGGGTCATCAGCAAACTTTCCGTTTTCATCTGCTTTATTCTTGTAGATACCGATTGTTACGTTATCATAGTCGATTGGGCTTACTTCAGGCTGAACCTGATACTTATGACCCAAAACCTTCTCACCTGATGCAAGTGCGATAACAACCTGATCTTCTTCAAGCGGTTTGCTTTCGTCATACTTCTTGTAGTATCTTGTAATAGGAGATTCAACAATTACAGGAGAATCTGCGGAAACGCTCTGGTTCAGCGTCGAATTATTATTCCAGTCGCCGTCTTTTATATATACTATAGTATTTTTTACATACTCATCACTAAAGTTGATTTCGCTGTTTGTTGTAAGTGTAAGTACTACTTTTTTGGTTTTTTGCTGAGTATCAGCGTTTAAATCCTTAACTTCCAACCATTTTTCACCGCTGGTGAAATTTCTTGTTTCCAACGGAACAGTGTTTTCAGTAATTTCATCAACATCGTAGAACTTAAGTGTACCTTTACCTTTCAGCCAGTCTCCGTCCCAGCAGTTAAATACAACGGCGTCCATATGGTCATTGAAATTAATGCCATCAAGGTCAACTGTATAGGTATATGTCTTTGTTGATTTCATAGCCGGAATATAGCTGTCATCAACTTCAGAACGTTTGATTTCAATAGTATGCGGGTCAGCAGCTCTTGCACTGCGAACTTTTGCATTATCAGCAGCTACTGTCTCACCACCGGCTTCATTTCCGGATTCGTTTACAGTTTCGCTGCTTGGTTCTTCATCAGGTTCAGTTATATCTTCTTCTGTAACAACATAAGTATACTCTTTCTGCATATCCTTGAGCGGAACACTATATGTTGCCTTACGTGAATCAGGTTCTGAAATCCTGATAAAGTATCTTGTTGTTTCGTCCTTTGCATATCCCTTAGGAGGTTTTTTCTCACGGATAAGATACTCACCCGGTGTTACGTTATCCACCTCAAGTTTACCGCTTTCGGAAACGGTAAATTTGATTGTATCGCCGTCTGCGATATAATTACCGTTCTTGTCTTTTGCATAGCTTCCATCGTCATTTTTTGTGAGAGGAACGAGTTCAAAATCTGCACCCTCAAGAAGTACATCTGTAATCGGGTCGCCGTCCTGATCCACCTTGTAAATATCAAGTGAATACTTTGAACTTATACCGAGAAGTGATGACGGACCGGTAAAAGGTCTGTAACCGAACTCAGTACCGCCCTTGAACCTGTCAGCTATCAATGCACCTGAAAGATGTCCTCTTCCGTTCGAGCCGTCATGAGCATAAGCATGAGGAGCAAAAATTGTACCTTGGAAATTCTTGCCAAGAGCAAGGTCTGTGGCTTCATAGTAGTTATACAGGAGACTTGTTACACCAATATGGTTATTGTCTACATATGGGTTGTCTGCCGGCAAACTTGAATAATCCAATCCCGGAATCTTATCTTTGTACGAACCGTCATTGTTACCCTGCCAGTTCTTGGAAATCAGTTCCCCGTTGATATATGTATATATATCATTGTCGGCAACAGTAACCTTTTCTCCCTCTACGTTGATAACGATAAATGCATATTTCCATTCTTCTTTAGCACCTTTGTTGTCAACACCAATTCTGGGAGATGATAACTGAGGAATATTTTCATACTTGATATACTTTGCTTTTCTGAACAATTCCTGTTCGTCAGCGTCGAGTGTACAGTATACTGTATCTGCCTGACCTCCGGTGTATGTGAGTGTCAATGTCTCACCGTTTAAAGCGACTTTGAACTGGTCAGGCTTGCTGGCGAACACCTTTGAACGTTCAGCGAGTTCATCTTTTAATGCTGCAAAATCAATGAGTTCTGCGACATATATCTGGGATTTATCAACTCTCTGCCATGTTCCGGGGCCGTTCTTATCCTGAACTTTTCCAAAATCATATCCGTCAGGGAGTTTATTTTTATTTATGTCAATAATTTTGTCTTTTCTTGTACCTGCTGTTTCGCCACCGTATTCCTTACCATCTTCATAATAAGTATCGTCGAATCCGCCGTTCTTTATTTCTCCGTTAAGGATAACATGAGCATACTGGCTGTTGTTCAGTAATTCGTCGAGCGGTGTTTTTTCCAGAAAGTCACCTTTTCCGACAGCGTAGTTTGAACCTCCGCCGTAGTCTGGTGTTTCTATGATAAAATCACCACCTACTGCGGTTCTACCTTCGGCATCGGATTCATTGACGTTGAAGTCACCGAAAGTGAAAACTGAAAACTGTGAAGCGATACCGAGAGCATAGTCCTTTCCATACTGTGCGATAGCTTCCTGCACAGTACTCAGACCGGTATAAGTTTTACCGTCCGGGTTCTGTGGGTTTGTACCTACGAGCAGAGTAACATCATCTATTTCGTTACTGCCGTCGAGGTTGGAGGCTGCTTTTGCCCTTAGCATACTCAGTTCCCCAATCGGAATAGCGGACTGAGCGAAGGCTGAAACAGCGAGCAAAGCCGAGGTTACGCCACTTATAAGGCGTTTCCCCAATGATTTTTTCATGTTTTTCTTCACCCTTTCTAAAAAGTTAAAAAATTATATATATAAAAGCACAGGCACAGACTTTCGGACGCTTAACTGTCCTCCGCACCTGTCCTGTATACTGTATTATACCACATTTCTTTTCAGATTTCAAGACCAATAAAGAAACATGATATAGAATTTTACATTCGATTTTTAGCTATTTTTCACAAACACACCACATAATATCTGTAAATATATGGATTTTATTAGTTCCTGTATATTATATCAATATTATACTCCGAGCGATAAAAATTCCCTCTCTTTTTACGGAGAGGGAATTATAGCTATCGGATTATGCAAGCTTATAGCTTCCGGATTTATCATCTACGACATAGTAAACCGTATTTTCTTCCGGTTTGACATAAATATTCACTGTCTTAGGAGATTTAACTCCGGAATCTGTCTTTGCTTTTTCCACAAGGTCAGCGGACGAAACTTCCGTTCCGAGATACTGAATGAAAATATTTGCCTTTGCAACAGATTTTCTTGTAATCTTTTCGGTTGTTTCTTTCTTTTCCGACTGTTTTTTAGCTGTAGTCGTTTTTCTTGTTGTTTTTCTTTCAGAAGTCTTTTTGTCGGTTTCGGCTTCTTCAGCGACCGGAACTTCCACAGTTTCAACAGTTGACTCAGCTGTGATTTCAACAGTTTTATTTATATCAGCTCGCTTATCTGCATTTTTACGGGGTCTTGCCATTATTATATCCTCCGATTACTTATTGTTTACAGCGTTTTTAAGTGACTGACCTGCCTTGAAAACCGCAGCTTTTGAAGCAGGAGCAATCATTGCCTTTTTGGTCTGCGGATTGATTACTTTCTTTTCTTTTCTGTCACGAACCTCAAAAGTTCCGAATCCCACGAGAGAAACTTTCTCACCGCTTACGAGAGTATTTGTGATAATCTCAACCACTGCATTCACAGCACTCTCTGCGTTTTTCTTTGTCATGTCTGTTTTTTCGGCAACTGCGCCGATAAGTTCTGCCTTTGTCATTTTTTAGCCTCCATTCAGTAATTATGCTTACTTTTGTTTACGATTAAATTATATACCTATACTCAGGATTTGTCAAGCATTTATCAAACTTTTTTCAAAAAAATGACACTTCGACCGATTCTACGCCACATACTGAAAATTTTTTATAAAAAACAACCATATATTTTTATTGATTTACCGTTACAAGTTCCGAAAAATCATTCTGCCGTAAGTTCACCGTTTTCAAATTCGACAGTTATGGTATCTCCTCCCGAAACACTTCCGCTGAGAAGTCGTTTTGCAATCAGTGTTTCGACTCTGCGCTGTATGAACCGTCTTAACGGACGTGCTCCGAAATTCGGGTCATATCCGCATTCCACGATATACTCTTTCGCTGAATCGGTCACATTAAGGGAGATATGCTTGTCGTCAAGCCGTTTCTGCACATCTGCGAGCATAAGGTCAACGATTCCGGTTATTTCGGTTCTGGCGAGAGGCTTATAGAAAATTATTTCATCAAGACGGTTTATAAATTCCGGACGGAACTGCTTTTTGAGAAGTCCCTCCACCTGTCCACGGGCTTCGTCTGTTATTTCTCCGTCATCTCCGATACCATCAAGAATATACGGCGAACCAAGATTTGATGTCAGTATTATAATAGTATTCTTGAAATCAACTGTGCGTCCCTGAGAATCTGTAATTCTGCCATCGTCGAGAATCTGTAACAGAATGTTGAATACATCAGGGTGAGCTTTTTCTATTTCATCGAAAAGCACCACAGAATATGGTTTACGGCGTACTGCTTCGGTAAGCTGACCGCCCTCATCGTATCCGACATATCCGGGAGGCGCACCGATAAGACGGCTGACGCTGAATTTTTCCATATATTCACTCATATCAATGCGGATAATATTTTTTTCGTCATCAAAAAGTATCTCCGAGAGAGCCTTTGCGAGTTCGGTCTTTCCTACACCTGTAGGGCCAAGGAACAGGAATGAGCCGATAGGTCTGTCCGGCGACTGTATTCCGGCACGTGAACGCATAATTGCTTCGCTGACTTTTTCAACTGCTTCATTCTGTCCGATAACACGCTTGTGGAGCAGTTTTTCGAGACCTAATATTTTTTCCTTTTCTCCCTCCATAAGCTTAGCAACCGGAATACCTGTCCAACGGCATACGATTTTCGCTATTTCATCATCTGTTACTCTGTCACGCAGTAACCGCCCGTTCTCCATGTCATGCTCGGTCTGTTTTTCGAGTTCCGAAAGCTTGTTTTTAAGTTGCGGGAGTCTGCCGTATTTCAGCTCGGCAGCTTTGTTGAGGTCATATTCACGTTCTGCCTGTTCAATCTGTGCGTTAAGAGCCTCAAGTTCTTCACGCAGTTTCTGAACTGCTGATATTTCGTCCTTTTCGTTCTCCCATTTTGCTTTCATGGCGTTGAATTTTTCACGAAGTTCTGCGAGTTCCTGCTGAATCTCTTCAAGATGTTCCCTTGAAATTGAATCATTTTCTTTTTTAAGTGCTGTCTCCTCGATTTCAAGACGCACTATTTTACGTGATATTACATCGAGTTCTGTAGGCATTGAATCCATTTCCGTGCGGATAGTTGCGCAGGCTTCGTCTATCAGGTCGATTGCCTTATCCGGAAGAAATCTGTCCGTGATATATCTGTTAGACAGCACAGCTGCGGAAATCAGAGCATTATCGCTGATTTTTACGCCGTGGAAAACTTCATACCGTTCCTTAAGTCCACGGAGAATTGATATAGTATCCTCGACAGCCGGTTCGTCGACCATAACAGGCTGAAAACGGCGTTCGAGAGCAGCATCTTTCTCGATATACTGGCGATATTCGTTAAGTGTTGTTGCACCTATACAGTGAAGTTCGCCACGTGCAAGCATAGGCTTAAGAAGATTTCCGGCGTCCATTGCTCCGTCGGTTTTTCCTGCTCCCACTATCGTATGAAGTTCGTCAATAAACAACAAAATCTGTCCGCTGCTGTTTTTTATTTCATTGAGAACAGCTTTAAGGCGTTCCTCAAATTCACCACGGTATTTCGCACCTGCCACAAGCGCACCCATATCAAGCGAAAATACTTTTCTGTCTTTCAGACTGTCCGGAACATCTCCGGCAACTATACGGAGAGCAAGTCCCTCGGCGATTGCAGTCTTTCCGACTCCAGGTTCACCGATAAGAACCGGATTATTTTTTGTTTTACGTGAAAGAATACGTATAACATTGCGTATTTCACTGTCTCTGCCGATAACGGGGTCGAGTTTGTTCTGACGTGCAAGCCCTACGAGTTCCTGACCGTATTTCGCAAGAACATCATAGGTATCTTCCGGATTTTCAGATGTAACACGTGTGTTTCCACGTACCGACATCAACGCACCGAGAAACTTTTCACGTTCTATATTAAATGTATGCATTACGCCTGAAACGTCTTTATCCTTGCAGTCAATAAGAGAAAGCATAATATGCTCCACGGAAATAAATTCATCTTTCATATTTGATGCGATATTTCCGGCATTTGTCAAAACCCTGTCGCATTCCGCAGAAATACCGGTATTACTGCTTCTTCCGCTTCCGGTAACTTTCGGCAGGAGGTCGATTTTTTTATCTGTTTCGGTTTCAGCCATATCAGGGTCAACATTCATCTTTCTGAGAAGCTGGGGAATAAGACCGTTTTCCTGTTTAAGCAGTCCGCTGAGAAGATGTATCGGCTCGACAACGCTATTGGCTTTCATAACCGCTATACTCTGTGCTTTTCTGACAACATCTGCTGATTTCTGAGTAAATTTTTCTGCATTCATAAAAACTGATTCCTTTCTGAATTGTTATCAACTAATATCCGGAAAATTTTCACCGAAACGGATTATCTGTAATATTTCTATTTTGTCCCGATAATTCCGATAAATACATTATGATTTCATTTGTTTAAAAGCATCTGGCGCATTACTACCAAATCAAACGTATCGATGCGGTTATCCTTGCACAAATCACCGGCAGACGGATTTCTGAGTTTTCCTGCTCCGATGAGATAGGTATACATTGCCACAATATCGGCTGTATTGAACAGACCGTCCCCGTTCACATCACCTTCAACCATTTCGGCATCATATTCGTATACTACCTGAACATTCGTATATTTTACGGTTATGATGTCCTCGATTTCCGATTCCTGTTTTTCGGAGGAATCCCACCATTTCTGCAGTTCAACTTTTCCGTCAGCGATAACTGCTTCGACATCTTCGCCCTTATTGCTGAGAGTTCCGTCGAACTTCACTTCCGCAGTTGAATTTTTACCAAGTACAAGGCTGTAGCTCATGGAAGTCCAGAATTTATTGCTTTCCTTATCCACAGCATTTATAGAAACAGCACAACCGGCTGTACCCCATGAAGAACCGGCGGACGATGTGACATCGGCTGTTATTATAAGTTTTTTGAGATGTTCAGGGTCTTCTATCGGTATTTCCACAAATCCGTTGCCGTTAATCATGCTTTCCGGATTATCGAATGTTACAACGTTCTGAACTGTTTTATCTCCATTATCCGTCTGCAATCCGTCAAATTCGGAAGCATCATCGCTGATAACAACCATAGCGGCAGAAAAAGCCGGAAGTTCAACATTGACAATATTATCCTCAACATTGTCTATTATATCAATAAGACGTATTTCTTCGGATTCTCCGTAAACGGCATAAACAGCGGCGGATTTATAATCCTTGCCGGAATTTTTAATCACAACAGATGCATTTTCGCTGTCTGTCATGCTCTTGTTTGTAATCATAGCAGTAACAAGTCCGTCATCGCCTTTATTTACGGAAGCATATGAACTCGAAAGAGAAACATCATCTGTAACTGTCGGAACAAGAGTATCGCCGAAACTTCCTCCGTTGCCGTCATAATTTGTATAGAGATTTATTCCGGAGAAGATAAAGGATTCACCGCCCCATAAAGTTGCAAAGTAAACGCCCATGTCGGCATAACAACCGAGAGCTTCCGCCTGTGCAATAGTTCCGCTGACATCATTTCCTCCGCCGAAATTATATTCGGAAATAGCTATCTTTGTATCAGGATAATATTTGTCAATGGATTTCTGAATAGTCGGAAGTATAGGAATATTTTTCTGACACCACATACCTATCCAGCTGTTTTCTGCAAAACCCTTTTCGTAGAGCGTGCGGACTGACTGTACTCTGTCTTCTGCGCCCTCTCTTGCCGATTCAGAATAATAATGTATATCAAGAACGTCAACAAGTCTTTTACCGTATTGTTCTTCGGCTTTTTTCATTGAATCAAGATAATAGTCAATATACCAGTTATAACCTCCGGCGGACTGGATTTTTTCCCATTCGTCGGAATTGTCGTCATCGTCCAGATGGTCATATGCCGTATATCCGTACAATGCCGGTCCGAATATTTCGGCATTCGGGTCAACATCTTTTACAGCGGAAGCAAGTTCAATTGATTTTTCTGTAAGTTCCTCAACTCCGACCGGTTCGGGGTGCATTCTGCTGTGTGTGTTGTCCCATAAAGCCGGTTCATTGTCAAGGCTGTAAGCCTGTATCCCTGCAGGAGAATTTGAATCGCCGAGCTTGTCTATAATATAATTTACATACTCATCCATATAGACAACACCATCATTGAGATTCGGCTCTTTATCAAATGCAGTGTCTTTACGTGCTATAACTTTATTCCAGCGGTCAGACGGTGCGGTTTCTGCTTCTGTTACAGTACCGTTTTTATCTGCTGCGACATATCCGGCAAGCTGTAAAGTAGTAAGTTTATATCCGATGTCATATTTTTCGGCTTCCTTTGAAAAATTCTGTACACAGTCAGCCGGTTCATCGGAGGAAGAAAGATTATTATCTGAACTGTGTTTCCAGTCAGAGCCGGCATTGGAAGCGTTATTCTCCCAGTTGTAAGCGGTCATACGGTTACCGCCCTGACGCACGGCGTTTACCTTTACATTTTTATATGAAGTCTGATTGCCGTACTGGTTTATTCCGTAAATATACGGACTTATTTCTTTTCTTTCACCATTCATATCAACAGTGATATTCATATCGTAACTGCCAGATGCATCTGCTATCGGAATACTGTATACCGACGAAACCGCTGAAACTGCCAGCGAAAGAGAAGTAATAAAAATACCTGTTTTCTTGAATTTCATTATTATTTCCTCCTTAAATCAAACAGAATGTAAAAAAATACACCTCATGACGAGGTGTTGGTTGAGACCCATACGACTTTCATCGTTTAGCACTGAGGGTCAAGCCATAAATAATAAGTTAAAATAAGTTATTGAGAATAGAAAACATGAAAAAATCACAAATGAAAGGAATTAGTTAAGAAATAAACCAATCCAGTTCCTGTAGTGAGCAGTTGGCAAGGTATAAACATTCATATACATGAGAGGGAAGAGCATATGTTGTTCAGCACCTATATTCTCAATTGCTGATTCTATTATATTGCAAAAATGATATATTGACAATATACAAAAGTACACTCAATTGAACTTTTATATACTTTTCTCATAATTTTCCATATTTTTAATGTAAATTATTTGTAAATTTATAATATAATAATTCAAATTAACTTTTTGTTAATTTAATATATGTATTTTTAGGAACAAAAAAATACGGCATGAAATTTCTTCATGCCATATAAGAT
>CAMWYX010000046.1 GCA_947178575.1 uncultured Ruminococcus sp.
AACGGAAATCCGTACGGTCAGGGACAGTATAACGGAAATCCGTATGGTCAGGGACAGTATAACGGGAATCCGTACAGTCAGGGACAGTACAACGGGAATCCGTATGAACAGCCGGTAATGAGACAGGATTCAAGGTCTCAGGAATACGGACGTAATTCCGGCGGATATTATCCTCCGCCACCGCAAAGACAGACTCCGAAATCCGGCGGAAACAGTAAAAATAGTTCCGGAAAAAAGACAAAGAAAAAACACAGGAAATCACCGGTTTCCCGCTTTATTATAAAACTTCTTCTTACAGTGCTGATAATTTTCTCACTTCTGCTTCTGATATATTCCTGCACGGCAATGAGCCTTATCAAAAAAATGGAATACGTTGAAACCGGAAACAGATTCAGAAACGAAAGTTCAATTTCCAAAAACTATGTCACAAATGTTCTGCTTATCGGCACGGACGGCAGAACTTCCAGCGATGCAGGGCGTTCAGACACTATAATAATGGCTTCGGCAAACAGCCGGACTAATAAAGTCAGTTTAATATCATTCATGCGTGACAGTTATGTTGAAATTCCGGGTCGTGGCTGGGATAAGCTCAATGCGTCATATTCATATGGCGGAGCTGAACTTCTTATGGATACAATAGAACATAATTTCGGAGTAAAAATCGATGATTATGTATCGCTTAATTTCGTCAGCTTTGCCAATATAGTGGATTCCGTGGGCGGAATTGATATTGACATAAATGATGCAGAAATGCAGGAAATAAATACAATCCTGCAGGCGGAAGTCAACGAACTTATGGGCGATAATATTTTTGATGACCTTCTGGATAAAAGCGGAAAACTTCATCTTAACGGCAAACAGGCACTTTCATATGCCCGTATACGCTATGTCGGAAATGCAGATTTTGAACGCACGGAACGTCAGCGTAAAGTTATGGAACTTGTCATGAACAAGCTGAAAAGTCTGAATCCTACTATAATGCCTAAGCTCTCGGCGAGCGTTCTCCCCGGTATATCCACGAATATCAATAGTACAGATATGTATTTTCTTTCGCTTAAACTTCCGTTTATTGCAGGATATGAACGCTGTCAGCTTCAGATACCGGCGGACGGAACATATTACGACCAGTACACCAGTGACGGCGGACAGGCACTCGGATTTGATTCAGAAGAAAATTTTAATCTGATTTATGAAACAGCATACGGCGGATAATTCAATAATCTGCTGTATAAACAGAATTTTCAGGAGCGTTTTTTATATGACAATAAGAAAATATAATCAAAATGATTTAAAATCGATGATTAAAATCTGGAATGAGATAGTAGAATCCGGAATTGCTTTTCCTCAGGAAGATTTATTGAATGAAGATACAGGTTCAGAGTTCTTTTCTTCTCAGACATACTGTGCTGTTGCTGTAGATGAAACAAATCAGGAAGTAAACGGTCTGTATATTTTACACCCGAATAATATAGGTCGGTGCGGACATATATGCAATGCAAGCTATGCAGTTATTTCTGGAAAGCGTGGTCTGCATATCGGAGAAAAACTTGTTATGGACTGTCTTGAACAGGCAAAAAAACATGGATTCAGGATATTGCAGTTCAATGCGGTTGTGGAAAGCAATATTCACGCAAGGCACTTATATGAAAGGCTCGGATTCACACAGCTGGGAGTAATTCCCGACGGATTCCGAATGAAAGACGGCAGTTATGAAAATATTGTTCCATATTATTGCAGTCTGTAGAATCTGATTTGTGCGGTTAAACGAATATTCAAAACAAGCCCCGAAGCGGTTTTCGCAACTGCTTCGGGGCTGAATTTTCAGAAGATATTATTATTTCATATCATCGAGGAGTTTTTCAACGCTTGCGAGTTTTACGCTGATTATGAAAAGTTCCATAGCTTTTTCGAGGTCTTCCATTGAAGGATATGTAGGAGCGATTCTGATATTTCTGTCGTCCTTATCGATACCATAAGGGAATGTTGCACCCGCACCTGTAAGCGTAACACCGGCTTCACTGCAGAGCTTGACTATTCTCTTTGCACAGCCGTTAATAGCATTGAAAGATATAAAGTAACCGCCTTCGGGTTCAGTCCACTCACCGATTCCGAGCGGAGCTATCTCCTTGCGGAGCATATCGCACACGAGCTTGAATTTCGGGGCAATGATAGCCATATGTTTTTTCATATGTTCAATCATATTCTCAAAAGTTCCGAAGAATTTGACATGGCGGAGCTGATTCATTTTATCATAGCTGATAATGCTTATGCCGAGGTGTTTTTTGAGATTCTCGACGTTTTCCCTGCTTGCACCCATAACCGCAACGCCTGCACCGGGGAATGTGATTTTTGATGTAGAGCCGAAAATATACACAAGATTTTCGTTTCCTGCTTTTTTGGCTTCGTCAAGAATATTGAGAATATAATTCGGATTTTCCGTGAGGTGATGTATACAGTAAGCGTTATCCCAGAAAATACGGAAATCTTTGGCTTTCGGCTTAAGATTTGCGAAACGTCTTACAGTATCATCGCTGTATGAGATTCCGTCAGGATTGGAATACTGCGGAACGCACCATATACCCTTGATTTCCTCGTCTTCCGAAACGAGTTTTTCAATCATATCCATATCCGGACCTGTGAGGGTCATGGGAACATTAATCATTTCGATGCCGAAAAATTCGGTTACCTTGAAATGTCTGTCATATCCGGGAACAGGGCAGAGGAACTTGACTTTATCCAGTTTTGACCACGGAGTATTGCCAAGAACGCCTTTATTGAAAGCGGTCTGAACAGTCCAGAACATCGCATTAAGGCTGGAGTTTCCGAAAATGATAACTTCGTCATCATCAACGCCAATCATATCCGAAAAGAGTTTTTTTGCTTCGGGAATACCGTCAAGGAGACCATAGTTTCTGACATCGATGCCGTTTGTGCTGATAAAGTCGTTATCATCAAAGGAATGAAGCATATTGACGCTGAGTTCGAGCTGTTCTTTGCATGGATTTCCACGTGCCATATTAAGGCAGAGACCTTTTGACCTGAAGTCGTTGTAAAGCTGCTGTGTATCGTCTTTAAATTTTAACAGCTGTTCTTTATTCATTTCGGATAGATTCATCGGGAACACACCTTTCAGTTTATTAAAAGACGGTTTTTCAACTCCGTCAATATAAAGTATATCACACAAACGGAATAATTTCAAGTGACAAGATTACGAATAATACTGTATATTTCTGTGAATTTTTGGTATTTTCAGCGAAAAATGTCCGCTATCGGAAATGTTGTGTACGTGTATGACGGACATATGGTGATTTCTGTTTATATATTTATAAATTTAATTATATCTTCCGGCAATTTTCAATCCTGTTGACAAGCGATGTAATATTATGTATAATATAAATATAGAAAATTAAAGAAATAAAAAAGGAGGTCTTTTAAATGAAAAAAAGTAGTCTGAGATTTTTTTCTTTCCTGATTTCTTCGTTGCTTGCGGTATCAGCCGTGCCTTTTTATTCCTGTGATTGTTTTGCATTGTCGGAGTCGGGAATCGCCGATATGTCCGGATTTGTAATGAAATACGGTGATTTTTCCAGTAAATCCGTTGCTGATTCGTTGCCGGATATTCTGAGTTCAGACGATGAAAAGGATTATCTTTTAGGGGCTCATCTTGATGCCAACAATACGGCAGTATATGCGGAATTTTCAAAACTCGTGAATCCGTCCCTTGAACCTTTTACCATAAAACTCCCCGAACCGGTGAAATTTACGTCCGAAAGCAAAAACTATTCCGAAAGTCAGGACTTTTACAATGTTGTATTCAGTGCCTGTGCAAGCGGAATGGAAGCGGCATCATATGATATTCCTATGCTTTTCTGGCTTGACGTAAATCTGACGTCTGTATCAACATCAAAAGTTCCGTATACATATAATTTCTGGACGGGACTTTATACGTATACTTTGGAATCAATAACTTTCACTCCTGCATATAGCGAGGGATTTTCTTCTCTTGACGAAGTTATGAAATATAAGACACTTCTTGAAAATGCCGTTGAAAATTTCACGGCAGAGGGCGATACAATCGAAGAACAGCTGAAAAGCATTCATGATTATATATGTCTTTTCACTGATTATAAGATTGAAGGAAGATTCCATGATTCCGCCCTTGGTGCACTGGTGGAATCCGGTTCTGTATGTGAGGGCTATTCAAAAGGATTCAAGATTCTTGCGGATAAACTGGGAATACCTACGGTGTGTATTTTCGGCAATTATAACGCAGAAGCCGCAGAAGCCCATATGTGGAATTATGTCCGCATGGACGACGGGTTATGGTATGCGGTTGATGTGACTTGGGACGACTATGACGGAAAATATGATATAGAATTTACACATGATTTTTTTCTCAAAGGTTCAGACGATTTTTTTGTCAGACACACTCCGTGCAACAGATATAATCTGACACGTTTTGAATATCCGGAAATAGCCTCGTGGAACTACGGCGAAAATCCTGCGGTAACGACTTCAACAGATTCGGTAACTTCCGTATCAGAAACAACAACATCGACGCAGACGGCGGAAATAACATTATCTGTTTCAACTTCGGATTTAACGACAACAACTGTATCATCAACAGCTGTGGAATTTCAGAAAGGCGACCTGAATCATGACGGAATAATTTCGGCAGCCGACCTTGTATATTGTGCGAATTATGTTCTCGGAAATGGAAAAACGGAGCATTCATGCGATATAAACGGAGACGGCAGAACAGATGCCTTTGATGTAGTTGAAATGAGAAAAATTGTTATTTTCAAAAATCTTTTATAATTCTTAATCTGTAAAAAATAACCTGTACCGGAAAAGTACAGGTTATTTTTAAAATTTAACAAATCAGCATTTATGAAATCCGATAGTTTTTACATCGGCAGCGATATTTCCGAGTTCGTCCGTAACTGTTATGTGATAACAGCACACAGAACGCCCGTCCTTGATTAATTCTGCTTCTGCGGTAAGATGATTCCCCCTGACTGCACCGATAAATGCAATATCTGTACTCAGAGCGACTGTTCCCATGTGTTGCCAGTTTGCGGCAACTGCGAACGCAAAATCAGCCAGTGTGAAGTGTACTCCCCCCATAACTCCGCCCATAGCGTTGCGGTGAATATCTTTTATTTCCACACTGCATTTTGCGTAATGGTCACCTATTTCGTCGATAATCATTCCGTTTTCCGTTGCGAATTTATCGCCTCGGAAGATTTCACGGACTTCTGCGAGTTTTTCGCTGTAATTTTCCATTTTAACAAATCCTCCGTCAGTTTTTTATCTGTGCGGCGACAAGACTTTCTCCGCAGTAGATTTCACGGAGTTTGGGCTTTTCGATTTTTCCTGTGGGATTACGTGGAACATCGGCGAAAATAACCCTATGCGGACGCTTATATCTCGGCATTTTCTGACAGAATGTGTTTATTTCATCTTCTGTGCAGGTCATTCCGTCTTTAATTGAAACAATAGCGGCGGCGATTTCTCCGAGACGCTTGTCCGGAAGTCCGATTACTGCCACATCTTTTACGGCAGGGTGGGAGCGTAGGAAATCTTCAATCTGAACCGGATATAAATTTTCTCCTCCGCTTATGATGACATCTTTTTTTCTGTCAACGAGGTAAATAAATCCGTCCTCGTCCTCCTGAGCCATATCGCCGGTAAGAAGCCAGCCGTCCCTGAGCGTTTCGGCAGTTGCTTTTTCATCATGATAGTAGCAGGTCATGACGCCTGCTCCCTTTACGTAAAGTTCGCCTACCTGACCACGTTCGACGGTATTTCCGGATTCGTCGGCGATTTTGACTTCCCAGCCGAAACCGGCTTTTCCGATTGCTCCGACTTTATGTATATTATCAACTCCGAGGTGAACACAGCCCGGCCCTATGGATTCGCTGAGACCGTAATTTGTATCATATTGATGTTCCGGAAATTTTTCTTTCCAGCGTGAAATGAGAGACGGTGGAACAGGCTGTGCACCTATATGCATAAGTCTCCACTGTGAAAGCTGATATTTTTCAAGTTCTATTTCTCCACGGTCAACGGCATCAAGAATATCCTGAGCCCACGGAACAAGAAGCCACACGATAGTACATTTTTCATTGGAAACGGTTTCGATAATTGATTCCGGCTTTACGCCCTTGAGCAGAACGGCTTTGCTTCCGGACTGGAGACTTCCGAACCAGTGCATTTTTGCTCCGGTATGGTAAAGCGGAGGAATACAGAGGAACACATCGTCACGGGTCTGACCGTGATGATTCTGTTCAACATTTGCGGAATGCACAAGGCTTTCGTGATTGTGCAGAATAGCTTTCGGGAATCCGGTAGTGCCGGAAGAAAAATAAATAGCGGCGTCATCGGAATCCGTAATTTTTATATCGGGAGCAGTACCGGAACAGTTTGCGGCGTTGCTGTCATAATGTTCTGCAAATGACGGACAGCCCTCACCGACATAGAAAAGCAGACGGCTTCTGCTGATTTCCTCGGCTATTTCCTCGATACGTCCGATAAATTCAGGGCCGAACATTAAAACGTCAACTTCTGCAAGGTCGAGACAGTATTTTATTTCGTCGGCGGTATATCGGAAATTCAGCGGAACAGCGAGTGCACCGGTTTTGAGGATTCCGAAGTAAATCGGAAGCCATTCGAGGCAGTTCATGAGCAGGATTCCGACTTTATCGCCTTTCTGCACGCCTCTTTCGAGGAGCATATTGGCAAATCGGTTGGCTTTTTCGTCAAACACTTTCCATGTTATCTCACGTCTGTAACGGCATTCGGGATTTGGTTCGATAAGTTCATATTCTTTCCACGTCACACGGCGGACTTCTGTAATTTCGGGATTTACTTCAACGAGAGCGGTTTCGTTTCCGTAAAGCCGTGCATTCCTTTCGAGAAGTTCTGTAATGGGCATTTATAAAATTCCTTTCATGAAATAATTTCACATATTAATAAATTATTCTGTCATTATTTAATTTTAACACAAAAAAGCGGAAAAGTAAATAGATTTGAATATGTTATATTATACAAAAAAGCTTTTATCTATATGTGCAATGTAACGATTTTGAATATTTCTTCAAAAATACTTTTAAATTTCCGGAAGATGTGATATAATAAATAGTGTAAAATTTTAGGGCATTTCTTTCGGAATGTCCGGACGGAGTAGAGAAATGAACTTAGGAAGAGTAATCAATATCGCCGTTTTTGTTGCCGGTCTTGATGAAGAATACCAGAACAACATTATCGTCGGTATAAATGAATTTTCACGAAGAAACAATATCAATGTTTCCTATTTCGCAGCTTTCGGCGGAATGATTGACAGCGAACATTTCGATATAGGCGAATACAGCATATATCATCTTGCAAATCTGAAAAAGTTCGACGGTGCTGTCCTGATGACAAATACTATCAACGATAACGGTATGAAAGAACTTATCAGCAGAAAAATAAAAGACTCCGGAATACCGGCTGTCGTTTTTGACTGCGACGAAATAAGCGAATTTTATAATATCAGCATAAACAACACAAAAGCAATGCGTGATATAGTCCGCCACGTAATAACCGAACACGGTGCAAAAGTCATCAACTATATTTCTGGTCCTATGTCGAATCCGGAAGCCGTTGAACGTCTTACCGCTTTCCGTGATGTTATGGCTGAAAACGGGCTCGAAGTCGAGGAGGAAAGAATATATTACGGAGAATTCCGCTCATTCGACGGTCATGACGCAATCGAAGAATATATGAAATCCGGTCTTCCGCTCCCTGATGCCTTTATCTGTGCAAATGATGCGATGGCTCTTACAGCTGTAAGTACGCTGGAAAAATACGGGTTCTGCATACCGCTTGATGTTATTGTAACAGGATTTGACAATACATACAGTGCAAGAAATAACTGTCCTGCTCTTACCTCCGTAAGACGTCCGCTGAAAGAGATGGGACAGATGGCGTGCAGTGTGATTCTTGACCTCATAAACGGCAGAAAACCCGTTCACAAAGAACTTGAGGCAAGCTGTGTATTCACCGAAAGCTGTGGTTGTCAGGGAAGTGTAAATGACAATTTCGGCGAATTCAGAAAAGAATCATACAGAAAAATCGACGGTCTGAACAGCCATATCCGTAAACTGAATACACTTTCGGCACGACTTGCCGAAACCGAATCCGCCGACGAATATTTCGATGTTGTCCGTGCTTTTGCCGAAGAACTCGAATGTGAAAAATTCTCTCTCTGTCTTTCGGCAGACTGGCAGGATTCTTTCAAAATGGAGAAAGATTCCGGCGTTATGTTTGAATCAATGACTGCTCCGCTTGTATGGACTAAAGAAAAATGCGAAAGCGTTGAATATTTCAGCGGAGAAGATATGTTTCCTGTACTGCAGTACGGAAGCGGTAATATAAACTATTTTCTTCCGCTTCATTTCCGTGAAAAAGTTCTCGGATACTATATAATCACTAACGGAGATTTCCCGATAAACAGCCTGTTATGTCATACATTTTCAATGAACGTCAGCAATTCGATTGAGAATATCCGCAAGCTTGCACATATCAACAGCGCAATGGAGGAACTCAACAGGATTTACGTAATCGATACAATGTGCGACATTTACAACAGAAACGGATTTATCAAGTTCGCAGACGAAATATTCAGGGACTGCGTTGCAAATAAAAAGACCGTAATGCTTACGTTCATTGATATGGACGGTCTCAAGCGGATAAACGACAATTACGGTCACGACGAGGGGGATTTTGCAATTCAGAAACTCGCCGACGTTATCAAGGATTGCTGTAAGCAGGGAAGTATATGCGCCCGTTTCGGCGGAGATGAATTTGTTATCTTCGATACAAATGCAAATGCTGATTCACCGGAACTTCTCGCTAAAAAGTTCAATGCAAAAATCGAAAGCAAAAACGACATCATCAGAAAGCCTTACAGAATATCGGCAAGTCTCGGAAGCTATCTCACGCAGGTTGACGAAACATACACGCTTTACCGGATAATCAAGACAGCCGACGAACTTATGTACGAGGTAAAGAAAAACAAGAGAAATTCCCGCACCGGTTCTGAAAGAAAGAACTGATTTATGATAAAGGTGATATTATGGACAAACGATTTCTCCTGACTGGAACAGTCGATGAAAAGATAATGACCTGTTTAAGAGCCGCAGGTTGGTATGAAGGTCGGAAGGTCGATTTAACAGAAGTGAAAGCGTTTTATGCATCGGGAGGTATCATACTTCCTGTGGGAGCGGAGAATTTTCTGCATGAATACCACGGACTGGCACAAGGCTGGTATTTCAATGTTCCCGAAGAAGAACTACTTAGAAGAGCTCCTGATATTTCTTTTGAGCTATATCCCACGTACACTTCTATTGATGATGAGTATTTTTATCCTGAGTTTTCCGCCGAAGATGCCGAATATTTGCAAAGGGTTGAATCATTTGCAGGAGAATCTCTTGTCCATGTTGGAAATATAGGATATTATTATCCTGCGGAAGTTTATCTCGGAACTACTGGTAAGATATATACTACACATGATTACGACAATGTTATTCATTGCTACAATTCAGTTTCTGAGATGTTGATATATGATTTTGGTGCTGCTGATAAATGGCATTATGTGAGCATGAGATAAATCCTCTATATAGCAGGTAATCTATGTAATCCGCAAAACTGATAAAATCAACTAAATTCTGATTTATCTGAGTAATTGAGTACTAACAATAAGCCCCGAAGCAGTTATCAATAATTGCTTTGGGGCTTAAACTTTTTCATGAGTATCGAACTAAAACTTACTTCTTTATTTTTTATTTCATTCCGATTCCGGAAGTGACGTTATAACTTTTGAGTCATATTTCTGAATTGCAAGCGCATCACGGGCGGAAAGTCCATCGCCTGTATTGTAGCAGTCGGCATTTTTCTGACCCTGTTCCGAAAGCTTATATTTGTCGGCATTTCCAAGATGCTGGAGAAGCAGGGTTGCATCGGCAACCGTTATTTCGCCGTCAGTATTTACATCGCCGAAATTAATTTTTTCGCCTGTTGTCGATTCGGTTGTTGCAGGCGTGGTTGTCGTGGATTCGGAAGGTGTTGCTGAAGTCGTTGCGGTTGTCGTCGTTGCAGATACCGGAGGTTCTGTAACAGGCGGTTCGCCGGTTTCCCATACGCCTTTGAGTGAGATTCCCGAACCCGGAAGCGCACCCGGAATTATATATTCACTTCCTACAGGATAGATTTTTCCTGTGCTGTCTTTCCAGCCGGCGAAATATTTTCCGGAAACTGTATGCTCAGGGTCGGGGCATATGATTGCGGTATCGGTGAGACCGGTAACTTTTAAAGATTTTCCGCCCTCTCCCGTTGAGAAAACGACGTTGTAGCTTTTGGGCTCCCACACGGCGGTATATGTTGCATCTGTATCGGGAGTTGTCACTGTTGCACCCACCTTGTAAATCTGACCGTCATAATCCGAAAGCCAGCCGACAAGGTTGAAACCGCTTCTGGAAAATCTGTCGGCAGTCGGAAGTTCGGTTGACGAATTTGAAATCTTCTCAAATGTTACCGATTTATTTCCGTTTACACGGTCAACATCGCCGGTTGTAAATGTAAGCTGTATACGGCTGTGCCATATCGGCGTAAGTACGAGGTCATGGTCGGGAAGTATTATCTTCTGACCTGATGTAAAATTATGTACGCCGTCGGTGTAGCCGTTTGTATATGCTGTTCCTATATCGAGTGAGCGGTAATTGGGTTCAAATATCATTCCGGCGGCGGCAGTTGTATTTTTGAGCCATGTTGGACGCTCGCACTGTTCACCTTTATACTCCAGATTATAGATTATATTGCATTTGTTTTCGGAATACAAGTCATACCATACAGCTTTGATTACAAATTCATCGACATCACTGGGAATAGTGATAATGTCCGTGCCGTAGTATCCGTAAACGCCGTCGTATGTCCAGCCGTCGAATCCATATCCATTTCTGGTGAATCTTCCGGCAGGAATCTGCACATAGTTCAGATTTGTGGTATAAGTTTCAAACTGTGAAATATCGACATCTTCCTCATCGTATTCAAAATCTTCCGTGCCGAAGTCGAAAATGACTTTTACGCTTTTTTCCTCTTTATCTTCTGCATAGGAACTGAAATATCCTATACCTGAACATACGGCGATAACGGCAGAGGACATAACCGCAGTTGTTTTTGTAAATAATTTTTTCATTTTTTTCTCCTCACAATTCGGATTTATCTGAAAGAATTTTTTTCGCTGTCGTATTCAAATCCGACAGCAGCGAGTTTTTTTTCTGTTTCTTCCCTGTCAATGCAAAGACTCTTGCAAAGTTCGTCAAGACTTGAAAAATCATCTCTCAGTTTGGTATTTATGTAACTCAGAAGAATTACAGGGTCTTGCGGAATATTCATTCTGATTTTCCTTTCCGTAATTATTGATTAATACTAATACTAATACAAATATACAACAAAAAAGACATTATGTCAATGGATTTTCAGAAATATGATATGTGAGTTTTTAGTAAATTCGTATTAATAATAATAAATATAATATTTATATCTTTCAGAAAAATCTGTAAAAAAAGGAATATATTATTAAGGTTAGTAAATGCTAACTAATTTATCCAGTTTATTTTGTGAAAAGTGCATAAAAAATTGATTTTTAATTAGGTCAAAAAAGCGATAGAAATTTTTTTGATTATGTGTTATAATGTTAAAAAGATGTGTTGTAATTTGAGTGCTATTGTTAATTAATAAAAATTTGGAATTAAAATCTGTTTGTTTCATATTTAATCCGGTTCGTCGCTGATACCGGTAAAGTATAAAGGAGGTTCATTTTACATGAATTCAGCTAAATCCACAGTTCCGTTCAGAGGTACGAAAGAACAGGAAGCCCAGCTTCTTGCTGTAATCGAGGAAAAAAAGGATACTCAGGGCGCACTTATGCCTATTCTCCAGAAAGCTCAGGAAATCTACGGATACCTTCCGGTTGAGGTTCAGAAGATTATTTCCGATAATACAGGCATTCCGCTTGAAAAGATTTACGGTGTGGTTACTTTCTATGCACAGTTTTCTCTCTATCCAAAGGGAGAATATACGATTTCCGTATGTCTCGGTACTGCCTGCTATGTCAAAGGCTCGGGCGATATTTATGACAAACTTCAGGAAAAACTCGGAATCGCCGGCGGAGAATGTACCCCCGACGGAAGATTTTCACTCGAAGCCTGCCGTTGTATCGGTGCGTGTGGTCTTGCTCCTGTTCTTACTGTAAATGAGGATGTTTATGGTCGTCTCACTGTTGACGATGTAGACAGGATAATCGAAAAATATACTGCATAATATACATAACTGTTAGGAGGCAGATAACAGTTAAAGAAAAAATATAAAAAGTTGTTATAACTTATAAAATCCTTTATAAAATAAAGGTCGGCGCTTCAAATAGCAGTTCATAAGACGTCGCACTGTCTGTTTATAAAAACAGCTTGAACGGGGACTGCCGTCGTATAATGTGAATGCGAAAACCAAGCAGAAAAATTTTTTTGGCAATCAGTAAAGAAAGGAAATGTTACTGGCACGGTATTCAGCCACAGGACTGGTGTTTATCGTGTGTACCCGCACGTTGGCGGGGAATTTACGCCTTTGGAGTGTTGTGCCAAACATGAGTAGATTATGATTTATCATAT
>CAMWYX010000047.1 GCA_947178575.1 uncultured Ruminococcus sp.
GTCGGTTCTGCTGTTGTTGTAGTTGTAGTTGAAGTCGATGTTGTTGTCGGTTCTGTCGTTGTTGTAGTTGAAGTCGATGTTGTTGTTGGTTTTTCTGTTGTAGTTGTCGTTGTTGTCGTAGGCTGTGTTGTTGTAGTAGTGGTAGTCGTAGTAGTAGTTGTTGTTGTTGTAGAAGTAGTAGTTGTTGTTGTAGAAGTAGTAGTTGTTGTAAGCATATTAAAAACAACGTTCTGATAAGAATCTCCGTTACTGAGATGCTTTTCGTAATCTTCCTGCGCTGTATTCGGCATAGTATAATTTCTTGTTTTAGTATCTAATGTAACAGCACCTATTGAAACATAAGTCAGATAATTCACTTCAATGCTGGCAATATCATCACCTGTTACATTTCCAAGATAAAGCAGATACTTATTGCTTGAATTAAATAATGTATTGTCTTTAAAATGACAGAAGTGGATATTTACTATGTATTCTCCATCTACCGGTGCAACGTTTACACCTTTATCATCAAGACCTGTTATACCGGGTGTTTCAACCACTTTATCAATATCTTCTCTGAATTTAAATCCGAATGGTTTTTTAGATTTCAGACTTAAATATACGTGTTTAATCTCTTGGTCTTTTGCACCTGGGCAACTAATTTCCAGTCTTCCATCGTCTTTTTTGCGTGCATCTATCGTAATTTCACTATGCAGTCTTGAATAAGTATTTATTGGTTCTGGGTTGCTGGCTATTGTAGCTATTGGACTTGCGGTAAAAATCATTAAAATTGCCGCCATACCTGCTAAAAATCTTTTTAACATAACTTACCCCTCCTGTAGTTATATCCAACATGATTTTTGGATTTACGATAAATAAAAATATCCGCTACATTCTGTCATGCTGAAAGTTTTTCTTAGGATTTCTATCTCCCTTTCTTTAATTACATTTTATCATTATTCAGGAAATTTTTGTACCGTGAAAAAGAGATATTTCCCATAACAAATCAGACAATATTGTCTGAATTTATCCGAAACACTGATTTTATGACTGGTAATTGTTCAACAGAAAAAAATCCCGCCTGAATATCTGAATAAACAGGTGGGATTTTTATTACTGATAAAGCATTATGTTGCTTTTATTGTAAGTTTTACTCTGGGTCGTCGCCCTTTGTTGTAGATTCTGTAGTATTCTCTGTTGTAATTTCTGTTTTGGGTTCTGTTGCAGGTTCTGTCGTGGGTTCTGTTGAAGATTCTGTTTCTTCCTCTGTTGATTTTGTTACAGCTTCCAGAGCGAGCTCTGTTACATATTTTTTATCGCCATCGAGTGTGATAGACGGCATGCTGTCCTTAGCTGCCACTTTTTCATACAGAGAGTCACTTACAATACGCTGACCTTCATTTGTGTAGATATTGTTTACTCTGTAAAGTTCAACACGAACCTTTTCTGGCCAAATCATTCTTTCAACGTCCTCAGGCTCAATCCAGTATACCCATGTTCCGTCGGAAACATCTGTGATTACTCCGCTATCCGGAATATCTGCGAGGATAATCTGATTTGATTCTGCATCAGTAGTGCCGTCTTTTGCCTTACCAACAATATTTCCTTTTCCGTCAAAGAGGATAACTGCATTGTAAGCAGGATTTCCCTTGTAAGAACCTGTGAATACCAGTGAACCCTTAGAAATGAAATCGTCTGCATCTTTACCATACTTGTAAGTATCCGAAAGAATACCGAATGCCACTTCTGCCTTTTCACCGTCTTTTGCCTTGCGGAAGTCAACATTATCGCCTGTTACGCCGAGAACATCGAGTTCTGCGATTGAAATGCTCTTGTTATTCTGATTGAGGATTTCAAGTTTTACTGCTGTCGTGTCATAAGTGCTGATATACTTGTCGTCTGAGTTGGAGAAGTAAACAGTCTTGCTTCCGCCGAATGTTCCGCTTGATACCTGAATCCAGTCAGTTCCGGATTCATTCATTACATAGATTTTATAATCGCCGATAGCATTATCGCTGTTTTCTGCTGTATACTTCATTCCGGTAACAACAAGAGACTGATTGAAGTTAAGAATTATATCTGCCTTGTTATTTGTTACCTTAGGTCTGTAATATGTTGTCAGGTCGTCATCGACAGCTGATGCAGCAGGGTCGATGATTGTACGTGAACATGGAAGTTCATCTTCATTACCGTCATAGGAAACTGCTTCTGCGGTGAGATTGCTTGTGCTGATATTCCAGTGTGCCTTTTCAAGACTTCCGTCATGGCTGATTTTTACCATTTCTGTTTCTTTTACAACCGAGCGGTTGAGATACTGGTCAACAAGTACAACCTTATATGATACTGTACGGTTGTTGAATGATGTAACTGTATCTGTAAATTCCGGAGTTCTTGTGAAACCTATAATAGCCTCTTTTGTATCTCCGCCTGATATAGTGCAGCGGATAATTTCGTAACCGAGAATATCCTTAGCCGGAATCTTATCCGAAACGTCAATTGAAAGTGTAACCTTGTTTGCATTTGCTCCCGTTCCGACTTTCACCTTTACATCGTCTATTACTTCTGTAATGGATTTGCCTTCTTCATCGGTTTTCAGAACGCTCTCGCCAGTCATTGCGTAAACTCGTGAATCTTCGTTTGCATACATGATAGCTCTTGTCTCTTTCGGGAACTGTGATGCATATTCACGTGTAGTTCCGTCCGGAGTCATACCCCAGCGCTCAAAGAATTCAAGAACGTTTTTCTCTGATGCTGCACACGCAAGACGCATAAGATTCTGTTCACTTCCTCCGCCGAGTTTAAGAGCAGTATCGAAAGGCTTCGGAGCTCTCGAGGGGTCTCTTGAATATGTGTCCATTCTTGCATAGAAGAGATTTTCGAGAATTTCAGCATTTGTATCATAAGTCGTGAAATTATAGTCCTTATCGAAAGCGAGATGAAGCTGCCAGTAAAGACCGAGCTGTGTTCCCTGGTCTGCCTTGCCCTTTGTATTGGACGATACTTTCTTGAAGATATTGTTGTAGTTAAGTCTTGAACCCTCGTTCTTATCCTGAGACTGAGCAAGGAGAGCGAAGTAGTTGTTTGTGATTTCTGCATCTACATAGCTTGAATCGTTGAGGTTATGACCGATTTCGTGAGCGATTCCCCAGCCGAAATAGCTTCCGCTTACATATTTGCCGTTTTCATCTGCTGTTACGCCGGTACTGTTCACCATGCCGGACGCTGAACCGTACTGAATACCAATGTGATTTCCTGCTGCATACATTGCTGCACCCTGGAACATTCTCTGGTAACGAATATTGAGATGTCTGTTGGGAATACGGTCTACCACCTTTCCAGCATCTGCACTCATGCCCTTGTGCTGATAGAAGAGATTCATCATATCTTCCATTGCGTCCATTGATGTAATGAGTTTATCGGCACGTGATTCAACTGAATCTGTTCTCGGACCAAGACCTGCGAGTATCTGTGGTGCAGGGAGTGAATACATCATTGCATCATCAAGGATTTCGGTTGCTCCTGCGATACAGGTCTGCTGATTATAGTCGTAATCGAGTTTTGTGTTTCTGCTTCCTTTGAATGTTGAACCCTTGTGAACTTTGTTGTGTTCTTCTTCCATATTGTCAACGTGTTTTTCAAGAGCTGTTATATATTCTGCCGCTCTGCTTACACGCTCGTCTCTGTCCGTTACGTTGTAGAGGTCAAGAACCGGAATTTCCGTACCGCCTGTTACACGCACTGAATAGTGTATCTGCGAATCAACGCCTCCGCAGTACTGGATATAAAGTGAACCGCCTGCTTCTGCTCCGGCTAT
The DNA here is from genome assembly GCA_947178575.1 of uncultured Ruminococcus sp. Taxonomy (GTDB): domain Bacteria; phylum Bacillota; class Clostridia; order Oscillospirales; family Ruminococcaceae; genus Ruminococcus. The sequence goes on from CAMWYX010000047.1 coordinate 3,794, forward strand.
ATTGCCTTTTGTGAGATTGAATGTATTTGCACCGATTTTGAGGTTAGCTCCTTCCAGTTCAACGCCTTTTGATTCGGAATTGTACTGTGTGCAGATAAGACGCAGCTCTGTATTTTCGCCTGTCTTCTTCTTGTCGCTTCCTACATAGATTGTTACTTCTGTGTTTGTACCGATTGAAACGCCGAGAGGCTGCCATGCATTCAGACCGCTGTAGTTTCTGGATTTGCCGTCTGTCGGGTCATATGTTGTGATACCGTTATGAATCTCAACAGCCTTGCTTATCTGCTTTGCATTGAGTATCTTTTCAGCTGTTGCGAGTTCACGCTCCAGAGCGTCTCTTTCGGGGTTAAGTTCTTTTGTTATTTTGTCAGGTGTATTTATTCTCCTACGGAGTTCATCAATAGTTTTCTGAGTAACGCCCTCTTTGAGAACTGTATGGAGGTCATCAACATACAAATCCATTACTTCGTCCATTGTGGCATCGTAAGCATAGAAATAGATTTCCGAGTATGCAATCAGCTTAGGCTCTACCCAGCCGTTTGCAAAACCTATCTGAATTTTCTTTGCGGTGATTTTTCCGGGGAATTTTATAATATGGTATCCCCTGCCGTTTTTATCGAGTTTCCACTGATTTCCGTAAATAGAAAATTCTTTTTGCTCACCGGCTTCGTTCCAGTATCTGACTTTTGTGTATGTGAAGTTTGTTTCGCCGTAAGGTCTTGCAACGGCAACAGAACCGAAATCATATTCTTTATCAAATTCATACGTAATGCCATTACTGCCCAGATTATTATATCCGCCGTCGTCCCATGTTTTCTTTTCATAGTATGAACCCTGGTCGCCGTCAACAACAGACCATGCTGTCTTCTGTTTATTTGAGGCTGCATTCTCAGTATCAATATCATTGCCTACAGAATCACCGCCGTTTCTTGTAACAGAAATGAGATGTGCTTTGCCGACAGCTCCGCTTTCATCACAGTTAATGACATTATACTTATGCATTTCAATGGGGTCCATTGAAGTTGTTTTACCCATAGCGTGAACGGATTCAGGGCTATCGCCTTTGCTGTTGTAACCTACTACATAAAATTCATATTCTGCTTTATCTTCCAGACTTGTAAACTGATAGCTTGTTACCAGACCAACTTCTATAGGCTTATATTCTTCTTCTTCGGCTGTAATGTTTCTGTAGTAAATTCTGTAGCCGGTAGTGCTGTTTGTATTATCGGAACTCCATGAAACTTTCATGCTCTTGTATCCGCCTGTAGCACTTACGTAGTCGGGCTTATCAGGTCTGTTGTTGGATACTGTAGTAACGCTTACCATATCAGACCACGCACTCTTATAGTTATCTTCACCTATACAGCGAACGTGTACATAATATGTTGTATTTATCTTGATGAGCTTAAAATTTCCGTGTTCAGACTGGAGCACATATTCCAGTGCTTCGGTCTCATTGTTTGTCACGCCCGAAATAACAGAAGCAAAGCTTCCGTCGGATTTTGTAACTGGGCTTGTTGAAACCTCAAATTCATATTTTCCTGAGCCGTTAAGAGGTTTAGCCCATTTGAATTTGATTCCTGCGTCTTTATCCTCTGCCTTCAACTGTTCAATTTTAAGATTTGTAGGATAATCTATCTGAGGCGGAGGTGTTTTTGATTCCATACCGTTAAGAACCTTAACAGTTGCGATTTCGGCAAGATTTGTACTCTTGCTGACCGCTGAAATTTTAAGTGAAATTTTCTTGATGGCAGTCTGATTTCCGAAATTAACAGTGATATTACCGTCCTTATCAACAGATGCGTTTACACTGCTCTGACCGTTGTGAACATGGTCTGCACCTGTTTCGGCATCGAGAAGATAAGCAGGAAGAGCACTGATGTCTCCGAAATTGGCGAATCCTGTGACTCCGTTTTCGTCAACATATTCTATCCAGCCGGCTTCGGCGTTTGAACCGAATGAATATCCTGCTGTACCTGCTTTCGGAACAGGAAGATTAACGCCGACGGGGTCTTCAGATGAAATAGCAACTTCTTCTTCTTTCTCTTCTGTCTTTGTCACCGGGTTACCGTTCTCGTCCAAAACGGCTTTTCCGTCATCGTCCAGAACAGGAACTTCTGTGGTAACTATTTTTGTTTTCGGTTTCAGCTGCATCGGCTTCGGAGGTTCTTTTTCGTCTTCTTCACCGTCTGTATTCTCTTTGTTATCACTGCTTGTAAACGCCAGAAGTTCTTCTATTGAAGCACCGACGCTTTCGGTATCTTCCAGAGGTTTTACAGATTCCGAAAAGATAAAGGCATCATATTTTTCGGACGTTTTCTTGTCAACGGAGAAAGACAAATTCCAGTTGCTTGCATCAATATATGTTTCGGTAAACAATGCCATATCCATGATGTCAACAGCACCGTCATTATTGAGGTCAAGGCAGTACTTATTACCGTTCTTGTCTTGAGCGAATTCCTCGTTTACATTGCCGTCGGCATTTCTGGAAGCACTGTCAACAGCATTAAGAAGAATAATTTCATCTGTAACGCTTATTTCTCCGTCGTTATTTACATCGCCGTATCTCATAACACCGGGGTGTTCTTTATCCATTGACTTTTTGAGTACTAAATCTCCGCCGACAACGCAGAACGAACCATCTGCATTTTTCTGATATGTATCTGCATAAGTATAACCCTTGTGGAAACCAAGTGTAACTGTCAGTGTACATACCATATTTTCAAAATTGGACACTGTCTCTCTGAATTTTTCAAAACCCGGAGCATGAATCTCAACGATATACTCACCGTTCTCGATATAATCGGTGGAAAGTTTCTCAACTGAGTTCCACTCTTTACCCAATGTAATATTTTCAGTCAATACAGGAATTATTTCTTCATCGGATTTAAATCTGAAAATATTTACTGTACACTCTATTTCCTTTTCAATCTCCAGCTGATTACAAAGTTCGATTTCGAGTTTACTGAAAATACCGTCTCCTATTTTTTCTTCAGGCTCTGATGTAGGTTCTGTTGTAATTTTGGTAATGTCTTCTGTAACTGCCGTTGATGTTGATTCAGAACCGGATTCTGTACTTGTTGATGTTTCCTCGGTTGTTGGTTCTGTAGCTACAGCAGTAACTTGTTCAGCAGGTTCTGTAGATTCTGATGTTACATCAGTGCTGTCACTCTCCGCAGCAGCTGAAATGATATTGTATGAAAGTATAGATGCGCCGATTGTCTGTGAGAAACTACCCAACATTGACAATGCTGATATAAAAGCAAGTATTCTCTTTAAACTGCGGTTTCTTTTCGGAGCTTTCATAAAATTCACCCTTTCTGATTTCGGCAGCTCTTATTATATGAGATGCAATGGAGATTTAATATCAAAGTATTCAAGGAATAATAAATAAGTTTGCCAAATAAAATCTTTAAATACAGGAGTTCTGCATTTTACGCTAAAACTCCAAAGCTCTAATTATATTATACTCATTTTTCTGAAAAAGTCAACAATTTTTTTATCTTTGTCTTATTCATGGCGGAATTTGACTTATTTTTATTGGGTTTTCATCATTTTTCACTAAAAAAGCATCTTGTAAGTGATTGTGTATTGACTTTTTTGAGATAGTATGATATAATATACAAAACTTAAAAAATAGATATTATGAGGAGAATTATGTATGCAAGTATTGATTATTAACGGAAGTCCCAGAGAAAACGGCAATACATCAATCGCCGTGAATGAACTTGTAAACACTTTCAGTTCAGAGGGAATTGAAACGGAAATTTTTAATATCGGAACTAAAAATATCAGAGGCTGTATAGCCTGCAACAAATGTGCAGAGACAGGTCATTGTATTTTCAATGATGCTGTCAACGAACTTTCCTGTAAATTTGAAAAGGCTGACGGTCTGATTGCAGCTTCTCCGGTCTATTACGCTTCGGCGAATGCATCACTTATAGCCTGCCTTGACAGATTGTTTTACAGCACACACTTCGACAAAACCATGAAAGTCGGTGCAAGTGTAGTCGTCGCAAGACGTGGCGGTTGTTCTGCAACTTTTGACGAACTGAATAAATATTTTACAATCTGCGGAATGCCCGTTGCATCAAGTACGTACTGGAACAGCATTCACGGCAGACAGACAGGCGAAGCTCAGTTTGACTCCGAAGGAATGCGGACTATGCGTAATCTTGCAAAAAATATGTCATTCCTGATGAAGTCTATCGCTCTCGGCAAAGAAAAATACGGCATTCCGGCTATGGAATACGGCGATTTTACACATTTTGTCAGAGATGATTTAATAAATAAAGAATAAAAACTTGTCCTCATGGGATATGTATCTGATATTCGGCATAATTATTTCCGAAAAATCATGTACAAATCCTATGAGGACAAATTATTTAAAAAATTCAATAATTGTATTTTCTGCGGTTGACAATCAGGAATATCACTGATACTGCAACAGCAAGAAATTCAGCAATAACAATCGAAATCCATATGCCGTCTATCTTCCAGAATATCGGCAGAATCAGAACAGATGCAATCTGAAATACAAACGCACGCATAAATGATATTAATGCCGAAACCAATCCGTTGTTCAGAGCTGTAAAAAATCCCGAACTGAAAATTACAAATCCTGAAAAAATAAACGCAAACGAAAAAATCATGAATCCGTGAAGCGTAAGTTTAAGAAGCTCCTCATCATATCCCACGAAAATTTTTGCAAGAGGATTTGCAAGTATTTCGGCAAGAACAAACATAATAACGGCGAATATTCCGATAATAGTGTAACTTTTTCTGCGGAGATTTTTGAGTTCGTCCGTATTTTCCGCACCGTAATTATAGCTCACTGCCGGTGAAGTTCCGACAGAATATCCGATAAAAATAGAATTGAAAATCATGCTGACATACATCATTACACCATATGCCGCAACTCCGTCCTCACCTGCGTATTTCATAAGCTGAGTATTATAGAGCATATTTACAATTGACATCGAAATATTTGTCATAAGCTCCGACGAACCGTTTCCGCATACGGTCAGCATAGCTTTGCCGTTGAACCTGAATTTTCCAAGTCTGAGCAGGCTGGTGTTAGGTCTTGCAAAGTATATCAGCGGAATAATTCCGCCTACACACTGACTGACAGCTGTTGCCGCCGCTGCTCCCTGAAGCCCCCATCTGAATAATCCTACAAACAGTGCATCAAGCACTATATTCGTAACACCTGCCACCACCGTAATATATAATCCTAACTGTGGTTTTTCGGCGGTTGCAAAAAGACACTGAAATTCGTACTGTAAAATATACATTGGAATAGCAATCAGAATGATACGTCCGTAAATCACGCAGTTTTCAAGAAGTTCTCCGTCTGCACCGAGCAGAGAGGCAACCGGACGGATAAGCATGATTCCGAACACGGAAATAATAATTCCTATAACAGCTGAAGTATAGACTATCATTGAAAAAATTCCGTTTGCCTTTTCCTTGTCGCCCAATCCGAGAGTTTTGCCAATCAGAGCACCTCCGCCTGTTCCGAACATGAAACCGAAACACCCAAGAATCATAAGAACCGGCATAATAAAATTTACCGCTGTGAACTCATTTTTCCCTGCAAAGTTTGAAACGAAAAAGCCGTCCACAACTCCGTATATAGACGTGAATACAAGCATAATAACCGACGGGAGCGTGAATTTCATCAGTTTTTTGTATGTAAAATGTTCAGATAACTGGACACTCATTTTTTAAAACCTCCTTTTCATGCCCCCTATTATAACATAGTTATTTATCAATGTCAACTATTTATTGAATTTTTTTAGTATAAAAAATACCAGCGAAATTATAATCAGAGATATTAAAATCAGCAGATATTTACCGGAAAATTTTTCACCGCTGTACATCGAAAACAAATAGCAGATACCTAATTTATCTTTAAGTCCGATATTTGCGGCGTAATATACCATTGAAGTCATATATCCTGCGGAAACGCTTCCGCTCAGTCCGGCAACTGCAAATCCGGTTGTTCCCATGAACAGAGATGATGCAAAACTTCCGACAAAATGTTTCCACGTAACATTGCATTCGCAGTATCTCATGACAAAAACAAATATTCCCGTAATCAACGCAACAGCGACGACAGAATATATCACCCTGATTAAGCATACCAACAGATAATCCGTTTTCTTTGAGCGTATAACATCACGTATTTCCGGATTCTGTTCCGGCATAAAAACAGGTATCATCAGGAATGCTCCTATGAACGGCAAGAGACATTCAAGAGGCTGTGCCGAGGCTCTGGAATCAAGTGCACTGATACTGAACACCAACGGCGTAAGAACCGCAACAGCAACCGCAATCAGAAAATGAATCAGAAAATTATGTTTCAGATTTACCAATAAGATTTTTGCGAATGACATTCAGCCCACCCTTTCTTTTTTCAGAATAAATAAATATTGTCAATGCCATGATACCAAGTGAAAGAACAGTATAAAAAATCCTGCTGAAAATAAATTTACCTAAATCTTCCATAAATATATCTCTGCCGTACAGTGAATTATGCCGGCATACAAATGAAAATCTTCCTATACCACCCGTTAATTCAGTACTCACCATGACACTGCTGAACCATATTACGCCCTGAACAAATACCGCCATCAACTGCGACAACAATTCCGTGAGAGCCATTCCTAAAGCCACAGAGAACATTATATTAGGCAGAAGCCATAAAACTGCCATTTTCGGAATTGCAAAAAAATCAATGCTTTCCTGCGGATAAATCTTCATAACACCAGACGTTCCTACAAATGCAAGCACTATCACCGGAATCATAAGTGTTATGACAAGAACCGCAAATCTCGTCAATATCAGCTTTGCAGATGAAATATTCCTTGTATAAATCAGGGGCTGTATGCGTGATTTTTTATCCGCATTCGCAAGAGCTGCCGCCGCAAATACCGGAAGTATCGCAACAATAATTCCCATATAATCGCAGAAAAGCCTTGCATAAGCACCTGTTATCCTATCCTTTTCGATGATTGCATTATAATCCGCCAGAGCATCTTCATAAGTTTTAGGTACAAGCGAAAAAGTTCCGACAATAAAATCATCTGAATAATCCGAGCCTCCGCCTATGATTTTATCGGCTTTCCGCATCAGTTCACGGAAATGCTCGTATGTCATTGTATCGGGAATTTTTATTTCCGGCAGAACGACTTCCTTTAAAACAGGAATATATCCGCCGTTTCCGTCCGGCATCATGGTCATTCCGCCTTCTTCAAAATCTGAAAAATCATCAAGTTCCTGCTTTGAAATACCTGTGATTTCCGTAATGATTTCCGCAATCTGTGCGGATTTCTTTTCCGACAGCTTCACTTTTTTGTAGAATCCTATCGGATACGCCGTATAATATCCCCTGAGATATTCTGTTACAAGACCGTCGGCAGCCTTTGGCATGAGTATTTCCGGAACTTCTTTAGCAATTGTACCATAATCCTCAAGTCCCTGTGTCGGAGGTAAAATTTCTCTCTCTGAATCGGGGGCAAACTGCGTGAAATAAAATCCGATAACCGCAACAAGATATATCAGAAACGTCAGCGAAAACAGAACTTTTTTACATTCCTTGAAAAACAGCATTATTCATCACCTCCCTTGACTTCACAGCCGTTTTGGTAGAGACAGTACATATAAGCGTCCTCGCAGTTAGGCTCGTCGGGACTGATTCCCTGCAAATCCGGAAAATAATCCGAAATAATGCGGACTATGTTATATTCTTCCTGAATAAGCATTCCGGTGACGATGTAATCCTTTTTTATCTGCGGAAGATATTTTCTGTGAACGCTGACAGTGAACACTTTTCCTCTTGCATTCTGAATAAGTTCCGAGACAGTTCCCTGCCATAAGATTCTGCCGTCGTTCATGATTGCTATATCTTCGCACGAGGCTTCAATATCGCCGACGATATGCGTTGAAAGAATTACAATTCTTTCTTCCGCCGCATCTGTGAGAAGATTCCGGAAACGTATACGCTCTTCGGGGTCAAGTCCTGCTGTCGGCTCGTCTACAATAAGAACTTTCGGATTATGCAGAAGTGCCTGTGCAATTCCTAAACGGCGTTTCATTCCGCCGGAAAGTGCCTTTACTTTTTTCCGCTGATGTTCCGTGAGATTCACTTTTCTGAGAAGCATATCAATGCGTTCCCTGCGTTCCGGTTTTGTCATTCCGGAAAGAGTTCCCAGATAATCAAGAGCTTCATAAACATTCATATTCGGATACATTGAAAATTCCTGCGGAAGATAACCCGTAATACTGCGGATTTCCTTTGAATTTTCGACGGGTATTCCGCAGATTGTTATACTTCCGTCCTTTTTCTGGTGAAGTCCGGCAAGCGTTTTCATAAGCGTTGTTTTTCCTGCTCCGTTACGCCCTAAAAGTCCGAACATTCCCTGATTTATTGTCAGGGTTATGTCTTTAAGAGCGTGTTTTCTGCCATAGAATTTGTTGACGTTTCTGATTTCGATTCTTTCCATAAAATCAATCCTTTCATAAAAAATAACAGCACGGAATTTCTTCCATGCTGTCATTATAAAACATGATTATCAACTTTTTATCAACATTTCGGCAGAATACCCCCCTTCTAAGCGAAGCGAAAGTGGAGAATGAATGCCTTGACAAGCCAAATAAATTGTTGTATAATAAAGATGTCCTGATAGTTAAGATATGCGGTTACACAGT
>CAMWYX010000048.1 GCA_947178575.1 uncultured Ruminococcus sp.
TAATTTCTGGCTGTGAACCTGCCTGCGGCGGCTCGCCGCTTATATCATATTATCCTAAAAATTGCAACAATCACGGAAATAATATTTTATATCCTGATAACAAAAATAACCTGTCTTTCTGCAAAGACAGGTTATATAATTAATAATTATCTGTTTTTCATGTATTTGTCCATAGCGGAAGCAGCTTTTTTACCTGCACCCATTGCAAGTATAACAGTAGCTGCACCGGTTACGGCATCTCCGCCGGCATATACGCCTTTACGGGAAGTAAGTCCGTTTTCGTCGGCAATAATTCCGCCCCATTTCTGTGTATCAAGCCCCTCTGTCGTCGATTTGATGAGCGGATTCGGTGATGTTCCGATAGCCATAACAACGCAGTCGGCTTCGATTTCAATGAACGCACCTTCAATCGGAACAGGCTTTGCACGTCCGCTTGCATCGGGTTCGGAAAGTTCCATCTGCTGACATCTGACGCTCTTTACCCAGCCTTTTTCATCTGCTTCGATTTCAACAGGATTTGTCAGGAACTTGAATACAATTCCCTCTTCCTTGGCGTGTTCGATTTCCTCGGCACGTGCCGGAAGTTCGTTTTCTGTACGTCTGTATACGATAGTTACATCAGCTCCGAGACGTTTCGCACTTCTTGCAGCGTCCATGGCAACGTTTCCTCCGCCTACGACAACAGCCTTTGTTCCGGCATTTATCGGAGTTGAAGAATCTGGCTTGTACGCTTTCATAAGATTGATACGTGTCAGAAATTCATTTGCAGAATATACACCATTAAGATTTTCGCCGGCAATACGCATAAATCTCGGAAGTCCTGCCCCCGAACCAATAAACACAGTTTCAAATCCTTCTTCTTCCATGAGTTCATCAATAGAAACAGTCTTGCCTACAACGGTATTTGTTTCAATCTTAACGCCGAGAGCTTTAAGACCGTCTATTTCTTTCTGTACAATCGACTTTGGAAGTCTGAATTCCGGAATACCATATGAAAGAACTCCTCCGGCAATGTGGAGAGCCTCAAATACAGTGACATCATATCCCTTTTTGGCGAGGTCACCGGCACAGGCAAGTCCGGACGGACCTGAACCTATTACGGCAGCTTTATGACCGTTTGATTCCGGTTTTTCCACAGCAGATTCGGCAAGAGCATTGTGTCTGTCGGCTACGAATCTTTCAAGTCTGCCGATAGCTACAGGTTCGCCCTTTATTCCTCGGATACACTTACTTTCGCACTGTGTTTCCTGAGGGCATACACGTCCGCATACAGCCGGCAGTGAACTTGATTTTATGATTATTTTATATGCTTCCTCAAAATTTCCCTCGGCAACCTGAGCAATAAACGCCGGTATATCAATCTGTACAGGACAGCCGGTGACACACGGTTTATTCTTGCAGTTAAGACAGCGTTTAGCTTCATCTATAGCCTGCTCCTCGGTATAGCCGAGAGCAACTTCGCTGAAATTCTTGTTTCTCACATCGGGAGACTGAACCGGCATTTCATTTTTTGTAAGAGACATATTAGCCATTTCACTGCACCTCCTTTTTGAAAAGATTACAGGTATCTTCATGAGCTTTACGCTCAAATCCACGATAGCTTGCACCTCTTGCAATAGCTTCGTCAAAATCAACAAGATGACCGTCGAACTCAGGGCCGTCAACACAGGCGAACTTTGTTTCTCCGCCTACTGTAAGACGACAGCCTCCGCACATTCCCGTACCGTCAATCATTATAGGATTCATTGATACAACTGTGGGGATTCCGTATTCTTTTGTAAGCATACATACGAATTTCATCATGATAAGCGGACCGATAGTGATTACCCTGTCATATTTTTCTCCGCTTTCTATGAGCTTTCTCAATGCATCGGTAACAAGACCCTTTTCACCTACAGAACCGTCATCTGACATCATTACGAATTTTGATGAATTGCTTCTGAATTCGTCTTCAAGTATAACCAAATCCTTATTTCTGAATCCGACAACAGAATGCACCTCAATGCCGAGTTCATGGAGCTTTCTTGCAACAGGAAGTGCAATCGCACAACCTACACCTCCACCGATAACAGCAACTTTTTTCAGTCCCTCTGTTTCGGTAGCACGTCCGAGCGGTCCTACGAAATCATGAACACAATCACCCTCGTTAAGATGATTGAGTTTTTCGGTAGTAGCTCCGACAATCTGGAAAATAATTGTAACAGTTCCGTTTTCATGGTCATAATCCGCAATTGTAAGCGGAACACGTTCACCCTCACTGTCGGCTCTGAGAATAATAAACTGACCCGGCTGTGCCTTTTTTGCCACACGGGGAGCATTTATCTTCATAAGCGTAACAGTAGGATTGAGACTTTTCTTTTCAAGAATTTCAAACATTTTTTCTCAACCTTTCACAGAGCTTTGTTATAATAAGCTCTTATTATTATCAACGTCATCTTTGACGTAAACAAAGCATTATTTTCTATCTTTATCAGTTATTTTGCGTATGACACGGCAGGGATTTCCCACGGCAACAGAATCAGACGGAATATCGCTGACAACCACGCTTCCACCGCCGATAACCGTATTGCTTCCGATAGTAACTCCGGGCATCACACATACATTTCCGCCAATCCATACATCGTCGCCGACTTTTATAGGCTTTGCATATTCAAGACCTTTGTTTCTCTGTCCGGCATCTATGGGGTGACCGGCAGTGTAGAAACCGCAGTTCGGCCCTATGAATACATTGTTCCCGAATACAACTTCTGCACAGTCAAGTATAACACAATTATGATTGGAATAAAAATTATCCCCGATAATAATGTTATATCCATAATCGCAGAAGAAATTTGCTTCAATCCATGTGTTTTCTCCTCTGAGGGCAAGAAGTCTGTCGAGCAGACGTTCTTTTTTCTGATAGTCGTTATACTGCGCCGAATTGTATTCGGCACAGAGTTTTTTAGCGGCGACTCTTTCTGATACGAGTTCAGGGTCGTTGCCGTTGTAGAGTTCGCCTGCCTGCTGTTTTTCTTTTTCGGTCATTTCTATTCTCCCCTGATTTAAAATTTACTTCCCTTGCTTCCTTTTGCTCCGAAAGAACCACCCATTGAAAGTATATTGCTGTCGAATGTGTAATTTATCTTTTCAGCCTGACGGTGACGTTTAAGAGCAAGCTGTATGAGCTTTTCAAGAAGCTGAGGATATTTCACGCCCTTTGGTTCCCAGAGATAGAACGCAAGCGAGCCAGGGATTGTATTTATTTCATTTATATAAATTTTATCCGATTTCATATCAATCATAAAATCGATTCTTGAAACGCCGTTACAACCGAGAGAGCGGAACGCCTCAACAGCAAGCCTCCGGATAGTCTCCTCCTGCTCCGCAGAAATATCGGCAGGAATCTTTCTTTTAAGAGAAGCCATTCCTTTGCTTCCGCCGGATTTTCCGCCTCCGACATATTTCTGTTCAAAGCTGAGAATATCGTCATCTTTAGCCTGAACTGGTTCTTCACATACCGAGGCTTCAGCGGATTCACTGTCGCCGACTACCGCACAGTTTATTTCCTTGAGTTCAACGACGGCAGGCTCGACAAGTATTCTGTCAGAAAATTCAAACGCCGATTCCATGGAATTTATAAGACTCTTACGGTCGTTAGCCTTTGAGATTCCCACGCTTGAACCGAGATTTATCGGCTTTACAATTACGGGATAGCCGAATTTCTTTTCAACCTCGTCGGCACAGTCATCAATGCGGTCGAGGTCAAAAGATGCAAAACGACAGCAGTCAAGCACAGGAAATCCGGCTTCTTTCAGCAGAATTTTCATGACATATTTATCCATTCCCACCGCAGATGCAAGAACATCACAGCCGACATACGGAATATCAAGAGTCTGCAAATATCCCTGAAGTGCGCCGTCCTCAACGTTTGTGCCGTGAACAATCGGGAATGCTATATCAACATCAGAAATAAGATTTGAACCGAATTTCTTTATTTTCTGCCGGATAAGCTGTACTTTTCCTTCACTTCTCACGAATACGCATTCAGTACATTCTTTAAGAAGTGCCGGAATATCCTTGTAGTTATTAATATCCATGAGTTTTTCGCCGGTATAAAATTCGCTTTTCTTGGTCATGTAAACCGGAATTATATTATATTTTTCGCTGTTTATGCTTGCCATAGCCTGACACGCAGAAATAACAGAAACTTCATGTTCTACACTTCGTCCGCCGAAAAGGACAGCAAGATTTATCTTCATAAAAATATCTCCTTTTTAATATTTCTGATAATCTTAATAATTATCGGGCAAATCGTTTTCAAGAAGTACAACTTTTTTCTTGTCCGTATTATATGACCGAACTTTTGCAAGCGCATCGTTCAGATTATCGGCAACATATACCTGTTCCATATTATAGCCGGAATCCTTTATTCCGTTGAATATCGGCACAGTCTGATTTTTTCCCACAAGTACGATATAATCGCATGATTTTGCAGCGTCCTGTCCGAACTGGTAATTGAGTTCCTCCTGTTTTTTACCAAGTTCAACCATACCAGGAGTTACAAGTATACGGCAGGCATCAAACAGCTCCAGCACGGCAAGAGCAGCGTGACAGCCGCTTGGATTTGAGTTATACGCATCGTCAATGAATGTCATTCCGTTTCCTTTGTCAAGAAGCTGTAAGCGGTGCGGAACCGCTGCAATTCTCTTCACGGGAAGAACAAGTTTTTCCATAGGTATTCCGGTATCGGAAGCATATGCAATAGCACCGAGAAGATTCTGGACATTATGTTCGCCGAGAAGTTTTGTGGAGTACCGGCATGATTTTCCGTCCGGAGATGTTACCGTAAATTCCGTGCCTCTGTCGGAAACGGAAATATCAGTTGCTTTCCAGTCATTTTCTTCTTTAAGTCCGTAGGTAATGGCGTGCGGATATTTTTCAAGTTTTTTGCGGATAAGTTTATTATCACCGTTGAGATATATTTTTCCGAGCGGTGAAATTGAATCCGCAAGCTCAAATTTTGTATTGACAACATTTTTTATAGAGCCGAAAGTCTCAAGATGCTGAGGTCCTACAGATGTTATAATTCCGTCATGCGGATTTGCAATATCGCAGAGTTCCTTTATTTCGTGGACACGGCGTGCACCCATTTCGCAGATAAAATATTCATGAGTAGGTTTCAAATCACGGCGGACTGTAATCGTAACGCCCATAGGTGTATTGAAACTTTCCGGAGTTTTCAGGGTTTCATACTGTGAGCTGAGAAGTTCGCTCAGATAAAATTTCATGGAAGTTTTTCCGTAACTTCCGGTAATTCCTACTTTGTGCAGATTCGGCATTGATGCAAGTTTTTTCTTTGCATCATTGATATACCATTTCTGAATTGATTTTTCAAGCGGTTTGTTTATTATATTCGCAAGCGGAGCAAGTATCGGAGTAAGATACAGAGCCGAGCCAACGAGAATATATGAAAACGGATTTGTAAACAGATGTTCTTTCCACGCCTCACACTTGCACGGCTGATAGCCTGTTATTACAGCAACTCCGAAGATAATTGCAATCAGTATAAAAAATGTTGTAAGCATTCTCTTTACTCTTGCCGTATATACAAACGGTTTTTTGAACTTCTTTCCCGGCTTGTTTATTATGGCTATTATAATATTGAACACAGAAAACAATGCTACCATCGGAATTGAAAAATCCGTCCAGAATGATGCAAACTGCAACGCAAAACATACAAGCGGAAAAATATATCTCTTGAAATTCTTTTTCATCCACCATGAATGCTCAGGCGTTTTGTAACCGTTGAGCTGGAGCATATGAAATTCACGCAGAGAAAGAAATATAATTGAAATCAGCGTAATAACTGAATATATACAGAACAGAATAATATTCATCATTTATCCTCCTCAAGCTTCATGAACGAACTCATAACACGGTTAAATGTGTACTGCTGTTCCAGAAAAGAATAGTGACCGGCATTTTCCAACTTTACAAGTCCGGAATCTGGAATAAGTTTTTCCATCTTCTCGCCGTCCGACAGCGGAGTTGCGGTATCATTCACGCCCCATACAAGAAGCGACGGACATTTTATATTCGGCAGGAGCGGTTCTAAATCCTCGTTGACGACTTTTACAAGAACCTGCCTCATCAGCGGAGATGCGGCGGCATAATCCGCACTTCCGTATTTAACACGCAGTTTTTCCAGAGCATTCGGAGCAAGTTTCTGCACGATTCCGACAGAAAGAACAGAACGGCAGAATTTATACCATCTCGTCCGGAAACTTTTTTTGTTCGATTTCGGCGGAAGTATTCCCGCACTGTCAACGAGAATAACTTTTTTAATCTCAAACGGAAGATTTTTTCTGCTGTTCATTTTAATAATCACACGTCCGCCGAAAGAGTGACCTAACAGCATTACTTTATCCGTGCCGTAATCCCTGATAAAATCAATCACAAAATCAACGTAGTCATCAACACACCACGCCGACGGTGGTTCATCACTTCCGCCGAATCCGGGCATATCCATCGCCACAACCATGTATTTTTTTGAAAGCAGTTCGATAAGATTTGCAAAAAGTTTTATATTGCTTCCCCAGCCGTGGAGAAGAACAATCATTTCTCCCTCGCCTTTCTGCTCATAGTTTATGTTTATTCCGTTAACGTTTTTAATCATTTGCTGACTCCATATCATAAATGAGTTTTTATTATATAATTATTATAATTGTATTTGCGTATACATATTTATTATACCACGATGCCTGTAATATGTCAATCGCTTTGGAAATCAATTTTCTGATATTATTTTTTTGCGGAGAACTCCGCAAGCCGGTATAATCATTCCGCCGAGAGAATTTCCGAATGCAACAACGGCAATATAAATCAATCCGTTAAGTGTCGGATTATCGGCGAACATATAGAAACAATCCGCAATGGAATGACAGAATCCGCTTAAAATAAACACCATTACAGGAAGTACAGTTCCGAAAACTGCCGAAATATCGTAATTATTTTTACGGCATCTTTTGGCGTTCTCGACAGCTATATACATAAGCATACCGCAGAAAAATCCCAGAACTATCCAGCTAAGCGGAGTATCGCCGAGTTTTTTCTCCATAATAGCCGAGGCTTTTTCATGTATTGCCGTTCCTGCCGATGTCAGGCGGATAAGAAAAGCAGAAAGCCCTGTTCCGCACATATTTCCGAGCAGTATAACAAGAACGTCAAGTATGTATGCCGGTTTGTTTTCCGGAATATACCCCACCTTTCCGGTGAACAGATTGAATCCGAACTGTATTATAGTAAACAGTCCGAGACTGAACAGAAACGCACCGATATATTTATTGTCAACACTCAGATTCACGATTCCGCCGATTCCTATTAAAAATCCTGCCGGAACAGCTTTGAAAAATACATTCAATAATTTTTTAACCATTTTCTTTCTCCTCACAGATTATATTATTAACTCATAAAGTACCAGAAAAAAGCACTCTGATAACCACTATTATATAATACTACAAAATAACAGAAAAATCAACCTCTAAATAAACTTTTTCGCATAAAAAACCAATGATTCCGGTGACAGCAGAAATCCCCCGTCTTGTCAGGCGAGGGATAACATTAAATTAAACTATTTTATTCGCTGAATATATATACTTTCTTTTCTTCCTCGTAGTTGCCGACAAAATCGCCGACGAAATTATACTTCTCATCATTGTACGGATTTCCCACAATATACAGGCTATCGCCGGAATTTCTAATCTCTGCGGAATTTTCAAACGACAGCATAACAAACGCCGCCCCGATGTCCGGAATCAGAAACGTAAATGTATGACCTAAACTTCCGGATAATACAAGATTATCGCCGACAGCTTCCGCAGAAGTTCCGAAACGGTTTATATTTATCTCATAGCGTTCCATTCTCTGCAAATCATATGTATAGAGAGTTTTTCCGTCACTCGTATCAGCAATGAAACTTACTCTGTTATCCGAAACGGCTTCAAGCTTTGCCCCTCTGATTCCTGTATTCAGGCTGAATTTATCACATACTGCAACGGCATCTTCATCAATATTCTCCTGAACAACAACACAGCCCTGACCGTATTCGGCGTAATAACTTTCAGCAGAGGTGCTGTATATTTCAAAAAATTTTTTTGTTTTCGGGTCATACTCATAAATATAGCTCATACTTTTATCATCGTTATAATCCATTCCTGTAATCAGCAGTTTGCCGTCATTATTTTCCATCGGTCTGACATAATCTATTTCGTCCGGAATACCGGCACTTTTTTCAAGAGAATTTTTCTCCGTGTTTACTTTGTTCAGAATTATTTTAGACAAGCCGTTTTCCTGAGGATAATATACTGTTACAAATATATCACCGCCGTTGAATAATATGCTTTCCAGTTCAAGCGGATTATCCGGAGTATCAAGACTGAAAACGACTTCCGAAGTCTGCGATTCAAGATTGCATTTCACGATTTCCATGCAGTGCGACGGAACATAATCACCGCATAAATCATCATAGTTTATCAGAAAATAAAGATTTCCGTCCCCGTATGTATAATCCATGATACGCCCCTTGCGAGGTATTTCAAGAGATTCATATATCTGTGCTTTGGCTGATTCCGCCTGTTCCTGACTGCGTTCGTCATTCTGTTCAAGATATCTCTGCTGACATTCTTCAATTTTCAAGCCGATTGTTTCCTGATTGCTCTTGCATGGGGATAATTTTTCACCGGTATCAAACCAGCTGTAATCGATTTCAGAAAATTCAATCGGAGGGTTGCCGTCCTGTTTTGCAAGCTGAACTGTGATTTCCATGAAATCCTCCGGATAGTATTCACGAAATTCTATCGGTTCAGGAGTTTCGCTTTCCGGTTCGGAATTATTTTCTTCCGGATTTTTTTCATTGTTTCCGGACTTATTTCCGGATTTTGCAGACGTTGTTGTTGATTCTGTTTTAATTTCTGATTTTTTGGTTTCAGATGAGCTGGATTTTGCTGTACTTCCAGACATTCCGGTGCTTTCGGTTTCCGGAATTTCAGTTTTTGAAATTTCGGTTGTTGAAATTTCTCCGGCTCTATTCTCCGGAATACTTTCAATATCTGAAATATCTTCAATTTCCGGAATATCCTCGATATTTTCGGGTGTCTGATTTGTTTTATTTCCGCATGATACAAGAGCGAAAAGCATAAAAGTTAAAAATATAAATTTTTTCATTTTAATATCTCCTTTATTGTGGTTCTACAACGTACAGCATTGAGGGTTTATTCGCAGGCATAGTCCCGTCAACGTCAGTATAGATTATATCACTTTCAGAATCAGCAATCCAGACCATTCTGCCGTCAGTATGAGCTGAACATGATTCATCAAACGATTTAATCAGGAATGTCGCCCCGATTTCCGGAATAAGAAATACGTGCGTCCGTCCGCCGTTTGACAGTATAAAATTATCACCTATCGGAGTAACTCCGTATACGTCAGCAAGCGATTTTATATTAAGCTGATAGCGTTCCATTCTCTCAAAATTATAAACATACATAAAACATGAAAGCGAATCCTGCACAACAAATGATATTACTTTATCAGTCGCCGAGGTCAGTTTAGCGTTTCGCAGACCGGTATTCAGCCGGAAATTATCGCTGTATATGTTTATTGTATCGTTTTCGTCCGTTTCGACTGAAAGAAATTCATTTCTGTATCTCATGGGCGGAAAAACCGTGTTTAAATAGCTTCCGTCGTAATCCGCACTGTAAATTTCGTTGAGTTTTCCGGAATTGTATTCATAAAGCTGACCTGTTGCGTGATATTCTTCGTTCTCGTCAAAATATGAACTATAGCTTGATAATATGAGCTTGTCCGTGTTGTAATCGGTTAATTCGAGAAACAATCTCGGAGTGGAATCATCAAAGATTTTTTCAAGTCTGCCTTTTTTTATTCTGTCTATTTCGGCAACACTGCGATGTTCAGACTCTTCATCATCGGAAACTTTATCATAACGGATATATAAATCATCGTTGATTGATTTTATATGTAAATTGTTGTAATAATAATCTGTTCCGGAATAACTGTAAAGTTCCTCGTTTTCAGCGGTTTCAACATCATATTTCATTATCTTGAAACAGTGAGTGCTGTATTGGCATAAATCGTCAAAACTGATTATGTAATACAGATATTTTCCGTCAAAAGTTATATCCATATAACGACCAGTATAACCAGAATTACATATCTCTGAATATTTTTCCTCGTCGAAATGAGAATTGCCATCGGAATCGTATGATGTAAAACGATATGAATATTTATCCTTGTATCTGTCATGGTATTTCGGAGATTTGCAGGGTGAATATTCTACACCGACATCAGGAAGTTCAAGGGCATATTCCGAAATAACCGCCGGAGGTTCGCCGTCCGGACGGATAATATCTATATTTATTTCGGCAAAATCTTCCGGAAAATATTCAAGATATTCCAGCGGTTCGGGCGTTACGCTTTCGGGTTCGGAATTATTTTCTGCGGAAATTTTTTCATTGTTTCCGGATTTATTTCCGGATTTTGCAGACGTTGCTGTCGTTTTTGAATTTGATTTTGTTGTCGTTTCTGTTTTTGATTTTTTGGTTTCCGACGAAGCGGATTTTTCCGTAGTTCCAGACGTTCCGGTGCTTTCAGTTTCCCGAATTTCACTTTTTGAAATTTCAGTTGTTGAAATTTCTCCGGCTGTAGTCTCCGGAATATTTTCAATATCCGAAATATCTTCAATTTCCGGAATATCATTGATACTGTCCGGTGTCTGATTTTTCTTTCCGCATGATACGAGAGCGAAAAGCATTAAAATTAAAATTACAGATTTTTTCATAATAAGTCCTCCTATTCAATAATTGTAAGTATAAAGTCGTTTTCGTTTATGTTCAATGATTCTGATATATAAGTGTTTGGAGATAAATAAACATCTTCAACAACATAAGAGAAATTCCATAGACGTGAGCCGTGATAACGTGTATCGTAGTTTGTGTGAAGCTGAAAAGCTATTCCCACTTCGGGGAGAAGTATAAACTGACCAACACCGAGTCGACCACGGATATAGAATACATCATTTACCGGATAAACAGTGAAATACTCTCCCATACCTTTCATATCAATTTTATACCGTTCCATTCGTTCCATATCGAATATGTATAAAAATCTGTTGATACTGTCAGCAGTAAAACAAATCATCTGTGTATCGCTGAAACTTTTCAGCTCCGTGCCGATAAGACCGGTATGAATTGTATATTTTCCCTCGACAGTACATGAAATATATCTGTCAATTTTTTCGGAATATCCTATGTCATTTCCCTGCACAACGGGATAATATTCATCGCCCCTGAAAATTTCCGACCATTCTTTAGTATCGGGATTATATTCCGAAACTACACTGACAGGGCTTCCTTCCACTTTCTCACGGGAACCGCTTACAAGAAGTCTGTCGGCGGAATTTTCAATTATATACATTGTTTTCATATCTTCACACAGTTCCGGCGTGGAAATCTCCGCAAGACTTTTATTTTTCCGGTCAAAGCGGAAAACGGAATAGCTGTAATCATTGTCGTAAACAGTCGCAGATATATAAAGTTCGCCGTCTATTTCCTTAAAGTAATCAAAACTCATTGATGTTTCAGTATCTTCATGGCTGTAAAGAAGTGTCTGCTCATTGGATTTGATATTGTACTGATAGAGTTCAAAACAATGATAGCTATATTCATGAAGGTCGTCATAGCTTACCACAAAATAAAGATTATCACCGCACAGCGAATATGATTTAATTAATCCGGCACATGGATTTTCAAGAATCTGTCTCATCTGTTCATTTCTTTTCTCCATTTCAATTTTGTAATCCTCAATTTGTTCCGGAAATTCGTCCAGATATTCCGGAATTTCTGTTTCAGGTACAAAATCATATAACGCCTTGCATGGTGACATTTTTGAATCGCCTATTTTTATATCAATATTGTATTCAGTGATATTTACAGGAGGTTCGCTCTCCTGCTTTACAAACTGAATATCAATTTCATTGAAATCCTCCGCATAGTATTCACGATATTCTATAGGTTCAGGAGTTTCGCTTTCCGGTTCGGAATTATTTTCTGTGTTTCCGGATTTATTTCCGGATTCTGCGGACGTTGTTGTTTTTAAATCTAATTTTGTTTTTGTTTTTGATTGTGATTTTTTGGTCTGAGATGTTCCGGATTGTACTGTAGTTCCGGACGTTCCGGTGATTTCAGTTTCCGGAATTTCAGTTTCTGAAACTTCAGTTGTTGAAATTTCTCCGGCTGTGGTTTCCGGAATACTTTCAATATCTGAAATATCTTCAATTTCCGGAATATCATCGATATTTTCCGGTGTCTGATTTTTCTTTCCGCATGATACCAAAGAAGCAAGTATCATAATCAAAAATATAAATTTTTTCATATAAAT
>CAMWYX010000049.1 GCA_947178575.1 uncultured Ruminococcus sp.
ATGCTTGCATTCATGAACATCCATGAACAATGAATATATAATAATTTAAAATAACACTTATATCAATACTGAATTAAAATTTGTAATAATTGCAAAAAGTCTCATATACTGTAAAACAGCGGTATATGAGACTTTCTTTTTTATAAAATTACCAAATTGTTTTGCATATTCTGAAGAAAAGATGTTCTGACTTAAACAATGATAATATTATTGATAACTCGTCAGTTTCTGATATGTCTTCATGAGTTCAGAGATACATTGCTCCGTACAAGTCGAAAATATCGCCTTTTGTACCGCACACAAAACAACAATATCTGTCAGTGTCGGGATAAACCGTAAACGTTCCCGAATGGTCATAACCAGCTCCACTTCCACACAACGGGCATATGCAGTGATTTTTCCCACCGTTCCTTGAGGGTTGCGTGATTTCGTTCACATAGTCAATCAGAAATGGCTTGATTTTTTCAAAGTTGTCATTCATTTGCAATACTCCTTTTTAAAAGATATAGCAAATTACAGCTCACACGCAAAAAGCAAAAAAAAAATTTTCTTTAAATTAAAAAAAACAAATAATACATGGAGAATATAAAATGATAAATATATATCTTTCCGCACTCGAAACTGCCGAAGATAAAGCTGAATTTGAAAACTTATATATGAAATACAGACAGAAAATGTATACTGTGGCGTATAAAATTCTGCATAACGTTGAAGATGCAGAAGATGCCATACATAATGCTTTTATAGCGATTGCCGACAATTTTGAAAAAATCAGACTGTTGCCACATCATGAAAGAGTGTCATATATTATTATCACCGTCATAAATATTTCTATCAATATTTATAACAAAAACAAAAAATCTGCTGAACAGTTTTCGGAACTTGACGATAATCAGATTTCTGTCGAAACTGATTTCTTTGAAAATATAGATATGGAAGAACTTATAAAAACAATTTCCGGACTTCCTGTGATTTATAAGGATATACTTTTTCTGCATTACCGTGAGGAATTGAAGTCGGTAATACTCTTTTGGTAAGTCTTTTAAGAAAATCTGTTCAGGTTCGCAGTTAGGTTTTTCCATATCGTATATCAGAAACTCCGAAAAGTTGCACGTAACTATCCAGCGTGGACGTTTGGAATACGGCAACACGGCAACATAGAAGAATATCTGACAGCCTGCTGATATGGCGATAACACAGAGCCGTCAGACTGCTTTATTTCTTTTCTGAGGTCTTTTCCGAGGCTTTTCTGTTCAATCATGACGTGTGTAGCCTCAATATAGCCGTCGATAAAAGCTGTATGGTCAAGTTTCACCTGCTCTTCAAACGTAATAAATTCTGAAATATTTTCAATTCCGTAAACATTTTGCAGTAAATCAATCCAGAATATCTGACTTTCACCCTTTTCGTAACCTTTGACCGGCCAACGCTGTATAAATTCCTTAACCGTTTTTTTTCTTGTATCAGCCATTTTAAACCTCCTTAAAACACAATTTACTTATTTAATTGTATCATTAATTTCCTGAAAATGCAATAGTATATTGTTTAACAAAGCCTCTGAAAAAGAAAAATTACGGGCGATACCTTACACACAAATGTAGAGTATCGCCATTTTATTCAAGTTATTCAGTAACAGAAAGTTCAGCATATTTTTCAAGTATAAGTGAGGCATCAACGGCATCAATGAAACCGTCGCAGTTTACGTCGCCTTTTTCTACTTTGTTGTCATATACGTCATCGCCGTTTTTGTCGATATAGTACATTATTTCCTGATTTTCAATGCTTACAAATACATCATTGTACGATTCTATGACGGCATCGGTATATTGTGAACTTACATTTTCAACGTCCATTGTGAAAATAGCACCATCATTAAATTTAAAATTGCCGTCCTCGTCAAGCTGGTAACGGTATGGTGTCATACCTGCTCTGATATGTCCGTTACTTTTCAGTAACATACCATTATCACGTACTTCAACGTCTATATCGTCTGACAGGTCTTTTACATCGATAATCCACCAGAAAAACGGCTCGCAACTATATGTACCGTCGTTCATTCTTATCTGTAAAATTATTTCTTCTATAGTACCGTCATTGGATTTCATATATACGTTATTGTCGGAAATATCAATATCTGCATTATAGACATCTTTTCCGGCATAGTCGCTGAAAAGCGGGTCATCAAATAAAGTCATATTTCCGTCAGTATCTGACGCATTGGAATCAAGCGTGAGTATACACTTGTCATATTTTTCACCGTTCCCATTCGCCGTCGGCTACTCCAATACCACAGACCGCATGGGAAAAATTTTCCGCACGGATTACAAGCCAGAAATACTTGTTATCTTTCATACTTTTTTCAGCGGTTTCAAGGAGCAGGTCTGTCTGTTGTTCATAGGAATTGCTTGTCATAATAAACTTTTCATAGTAATCAAAATAAGTATATCCCTGCGAACACTGATAACCTGTTATCACTTTGTCGACTTCTTCATTGTACGTAATTTCACTGAGAGTTTCCACACCTGCCTGAATATCCGACGGCTTTATTACTCCGTTATGCGTGAGAACTTCCAGTAACGATATACCCACGCATGAACCACCCATTAAGGAATCTGAAAATATTTCCAAAGGTGCATAACACGCTTCAATAGCGGAACATTTTTTCAGATAATCCCTGAATACCTGCATAGGTACGGGACGGTCATCACCGTGTTTGTAGTTGACAATGTTCAGATAATCGGTATCCGCACCGAGTAAACTTGCAAGTGCATATAAATCTGTTGTTTCTGTTTCGTCGGCATAGGAACATAGCGGAGAATATGATGCTAAAAGAGAAACAGCCATAAGAAATGAAATCAGTTTTTTCATCTTATCTTCCTTTCTGACTGATATATTTTAAAATCAATCCAAAAAATTTTATACTGTAAAATCCGGTATGGTAAACAGATACATACATACAAGCAATATCACCAGTATAAGAACGGTTTTCAGTACAGTTTCAATAATATGTATATATGTATCACGTTTTTCAATGTCAACAATCTTGTTTTTTATCAACAAAAATGCTATGTCTTCTGCAAGATTCCTGAACAATTATTACACCTTCTTCCATGTCTGATTTTATGATTTTAGTATAACACATAAAAATCCGTTTGTGTGAAATTATGTCTGAATTGTCATTTTTTCTGCGTTAACTGTATATTTTTAAATATAACAACAATAAAATCCGACCTGAAAGATATTTTCAAGTCGGATTTATATTAGATTTTTATCATTATTTTTGTATTGAAAATATTATCCGATATATCAGAATGAAATTCACCGTCATATTTTTTTATTGTCTGTTTTACAGAATGAATACCTATTCCATACAAGTGCTTTTCATTTTTGGTGGATTCTGAACAATCTCCGGAGCCGGTATATTTATTTAAAATATTAATAATCAGATAACTTTTTACAGGTCTGATATTTACTTCAATGAACGGTTCTTTTTCTTTTTCAGACGCTTCAATTGCATTGTAAAGTAAATTTCCGAGTATTGACGCAAAATCCGCAGATGAAATAGTGCAGTTTTCAGGAATTTCTGCATTGATAACAAAAGTAATCCCGTTTTTTCTGCAATTTTCTGTTTGATATTAAGTATAGTATCAACTGTATCATTGCCTGTTTTGTAATAAAACAGTTTTTTGCCAAGTAATTCATTTTCAGTTTCAAGATATTGTTTTATGCCTGCTATGTCATTATTGTCTGCAAGAGTCATTAAATTCATAATTTTATGCTTGAAATCGTGTATGCTTGTTTTCCAAAGCATAAAAGTCTGTTCCGTTTCACTCATTGACTGTTCCAGCATCTGATTTTTCAGTGTGATAAATTTCAGTTTTTGTTGGTTTTCGTAATATTCAGCGAGTTTGAAAGTACCGAAGAATATAATCATAGTGATTATCAGTACTACTATAAAGAATAAAACAGAAACATATGAATTGACCGATTTATTTTTAATATCGGTAAATGCCATGAACTCGGTAAGTATAATTACAATCATGGTCACCGCAAACAGTATGATTAAATACTTTCGCCGGATAATTCTCTTTTCTGAAAAATATTTGTTTATTATTACTACAAATAACAATAATATTACTTTTGAGGTTATCATCGCAATTACTCTGTATAATGACATTTTCTGAAACATTTCTGTAGTAGGTATCTTGATAGTGTAAGATATTGTACTTCCTACAATATTATCAATTCCTGCTAATATTGGTAGAAAAGAAATACCAAATACAATAGATTTAACAGGTGATTTAAAATATATAGTCAGTTGCATTAACAATATTATTAATGTGTTACATATAACAGTAACGGGCGAGTAAAGTTCAATACTGTTTATGAAAAGCATTAAAACGGCAGATATATTTGATATGACAAATCTTTTCAGAAAATTCTGCTTTAAATCCGTATTTTCTATAAAAGTTCCGCTGAAAACCGTACAAAGAAAACATTCTGTAAAAGTTGCCATATATTCAATAATCCAGTAAATATGATTCATAACAAATCGCCCCATACTTTCAGAAGCTGTTGTTTTACAGTTTTATAGCGTGGACGGCTTACTATAAGTTTTTCATTATTGTCAAGTACAATTATTCCATTAAGAATATTTTTCACATAATCCGCATTCACAACACAGCTTCGGTGAATCATTATGAAACTATCCTTGTTTATCAGATTCTGCATTTCTGCAATCTTTTTATTTGCAAGAAGATTATTTCCGTTTTTCCGTTTCATAATACATAATTTCTGAAATCATGACTTTCATTTCACCATCAGAATAATTTGCTTGTCTCTGTTTGCCTCAATAACTTTCACCGCTGAACGAATTGCAAGTGGGATTTCAGTTTTGATATGCATTTTTCGTATGTATCTGAATGGTTGAAACTCTATTGCTTTAAATACAAATTCTTCATGATTTGTAAGGAGTATAATAATCAGATTCACTTTTTCAGAACGCAATTTCTCTGCAAGTTCAAGTCCGGAGATTTCCGGCATATCAATAGCAAGAATAAGTATATCAATTGATTCCTTATGCTCAAACAGCTTGCTTTTTATATCCTCTGCACAGTCATAATACACAATATCAGCCGATACATGAATATCTTTCAGTAATTTCCTGATTATATCCCTTGCAAGCAGTGCATCAGATTTGCAGTCATCGCATATTGCAATATCCATTTTGCTCACCTCAATATAATTATATCATACAACAAATGAAATATCAAGAATTTTATTATAAAAATTTTATGCAAAGTCAACTGTCGGTAAATTTTCATTTTAAGGTATTCTAAACGGCATGCCACTTCCGAAACATAAGTAAACTGTGCCGTAGTCAACGAAAACATCTCTTGTTATCAGTTCATGTCCGAGTGGGTCATACACGGTGTCCATGAAAGTGATGCCCATTTTGCAACGCCGTCAAAACCTGCAACATTTATACTGCCACCACCATATCATCGGAAGAAATATTATTCCGGTAAGCAATTAAAAAACCGTTTTCTTTGACATTCTGTCACCTCCTGGATTTTTATATTATTATAAAACAAAAAACTGTTTGTGTCAACAAACAGTTTTTTGTATATGAAGGGAGTATATGAATTGTTATGTTACTTTTGCGATATAAGTTTCTATTTTTTCGGTGAATCATCTTCGTTATTTTTCTGATAACCTAAATCCGCTATCCATTCGGCGATTACATCTCTTGAGGTGTAAACCGTCTCTCTTGCAAGGGTCAGACCGTCAGTACTTACTTCCGCATCCGGTTGGAGTTCCGTTATTTCCTGTATGGTCTGTGAAAATTCCCTTCCGCCGTGACTATTGAATGGTATAATAGTTTTTCCGGCGAAGTCATGTTCTTCGAAGAAAGAATACATTACCATGGGCATATCGTCCCACCAGTTCGGATAACCTACAAAAACTGTGTCATACTGGTCAAGATTTTCGATATGTGTTGCGAGTTCCGGACGATAACCTTCTCTTTGCTCTTTACCTGCCTGACTCATAAGTACACTGAAATTTTCCGGATATTTCTCAACCGTCTGAATCTCAAACAAATCAGAACCTGTTTCCTCCTGAATGACTTTCGCCATATATTCCGTTGTACCGTATGGTTTGCCGTCGACAATAACCCTGCTTGCACTCGTTGAGGCGTCTGTACCGCCCGGCAGAACAAGCGAATAATATGCTACCAGTATTTTTCCATTGTCTTCTGACGGTGTAACCTCTTTCCGCATCATACAGACGTCAAACGAATCGCATCTGCTGTCAGCATTCAAATCATAATTTTTTTCATTCAGGTCATTTGTTTCTTTGCCAAGAATAAAATCCTGTAAATTCTTCAGGTCTCCGGACGTGTAGTTTGTATCCGCATAGACGAATCCTAAAGTCGTCATACACATTACCGTCGTCACGATACCTGCCAGTAATATTTTACCTTTCATTATAAAGACAGACCTCCTTTTTATTAATGAATTAACCATAGGTACGGGAAATCCCATACCTACAGTATTTTCAATGATTTGTCCCCGTTGAAGTAAATTTAATTCACGTGCAGAATGAATTGTATTTTCTTTACAGTTTCAGTATAACATAAAAGGAACTTCATGTGAAGTTCCCGTTAGTTACGCAGTATTAACTTTAAGTTTACACTCCGGAGCGGGTTTTATCTGACGTATCGCTTTTAAAAAACGTCGGACATCCGGAGAAGGTTCAGGAGAATGAAGAAGTCCGAACGGAATACAATAATTCCAGTTTACCGGAATAACTTTCAGTAATGGGTGGACATCTGCCCAGTTATCAACAGCTATCATAATATTGTCGCTGTTTTCGCACTGGTTGAAAGCGTCAATTGTAAACAGAAAATCAATAATATTTATCTGTGAATGATTCCGTATCAAATCATCACGTATAATATCAAGATATATATTCCAGCCTCTGCGAATAATCATGAGATTTTTTCCGTATAAATCAGAAATATTCAGTTCCGGTTTCCGTGCAAGTTCGTTATAAACTGAAACAGCACAGCGTACCGGCTCATGTGAAAGTAAAAGAGCGTTACATTTTCGTACTTTAAGGAAATTATCATCAAAAATACCGGCGACAATATCTATATTTTGTCCGAGATTCTTTAAAATCTCCACGGAACTATTACGTGTATTCTCAAATGGGACAAGCCGGAATTTCAAATCCGGACATATTTCATGTATATCTGACCACATATCCATTAAAAATTTTCCGGAAGTCAACGAAGATGTACCGATTCTTATAACCGCCTCATCTTTCAGCATGGCTTTTCTTGCACGGTTTACGGATTCGTGGAAATATCCGATAATATACTTTGCATCATGATAGAGAGATTTTCCAGCATCTGTCATAACGAGACCTCTGTGTGTGCGTACAAACAATTGCAGATTCAGTGAGGATTCAAGAAGATTTATCTGTTTTATTACCGCTGGTGGAGATATATATAACTCTTCCGACGCTTTATTGAAACTTCCGCATTCAGCTACTTTTATAAAGGTTTCCAGTTGAAGATTATACATAAAATACCGCCTTTCAGAATATTATGATATAATTATAACATAATCCCATACTGTTTGCAAGTATTAACCATAATGTTGACAGGTACTAACTAATATTTACTACCTTTTTTAAGAACAAATTGAAAATATTAAAATGTTTTTAAAATAATTATGGGTATAATTAATATGCCGAAAATAAGATAGTAATAAGAATTACAAGAATCAGAAAGAATGAATTTTATTAAATCTTTAAAAAAGTAATTGCTTTTATATCAGTATGGTTAATGTTTGGAAGTTTCTCACAGGCTATTAGTGCAAATACAATTTCATACAATATAATTTAAACTGTTGTGGAAAGAAAAATTATAGGCGATACCTGGTTTACGAGTAGAGGTATCACCTTTTTTCGTATATATTTTTTTTAATATGCAAAGTCGACTGTCGGCAAATTTTCATTTTAAGGAGTTGTAAACGGCACGCCGTTAAGCAACTCTGTAACAGAATTACATACTATGATGAGATTTTTGGAGTATGATTTCCTGAAAGACCACGGACTTGCCAACTTTGACAACTGGGTAACGGTTGTTGCACGACCAAATGGGCAACCGTTTTTATTTGTTGATTTTCACGTTATTCTGCGGTAAATAGAGGTTTCTGCCGTCAACAAGATGATTGTCAATGAACTTGTAGTAAATGTCAATCTTACGAGGTGCGCCGTACTTCTCAGGGCGTTCATAGACCACGATATACTCAATAAGTTCAAGGCACATTTCACGGGTAAGCTCCTGCACATCAACGTACTTTTTCAGTCGCTGAATGAACATCTCAACATCGTGTGTTTCTTTGTTGAACTGCTGTTCTCTGTTTTTGATTTCGTCTACCTGTTCCACAAGTTCCTTATGTTCAGCAAGGTATTTTTCGAGCATCTTTGTACTGAGTTCTTCCGGAAGTCGTCCGAGCATACGCTCCTCATAAGTCCTGCTGATTATTGTATCAAGTTCCTTTATGCGGTTTTCTGCCGTTATCAGAAGTTTCATATTGTCGGCACTCTGCTTTTCATACAATGAATTTTTCTGCTGTAAGTACATCTGTCTTGCCGTATCTTCATCTTCGACAACAAGTTTCGCTCTTGCACGAATATCCGCAAGAACAAGGCTTTCAATAAGTTCACGCATAATGTGGTGCGATGTGCAGACCGATTTTCCGTGATTTGCGTAGTAATTGCAGGAATATGAAACAAGTGCATATCTGCCACGTTTTTTTGATGTGTGATAAGTTGTACACTTCTTGAGCTTTGAACCGCAGTCCGAGCAGTACATCAAGCCACAAAGCGGCAGGATTTCGCCGTTTCTTGTAACCTTGCCATGACTGTTGGAGTTATTGACTTCCTGCACTCTGTCCCAGAGTTCCTGCGAAATAATGCCCTCAAAAGCATTTTCTCTCATTATCCATTCAGACTTGTCACGGATATATTTCTTGTGATTTTTGTATGAGACTGTTGTGTACTTCTGTCCCACTATCGTTCCTACATAAATGGGATTATGAAGAATATCACGCACCATTCCTGCACTCCATAAATGCGTTGTCGGATAGGGATTAGGCTTACCGAGCCGCTGATATGTATAGTCGGACGGTGTCATGATTTTATCGGCATTCAGAGCCTTTGCAATCTGCGGAGAACTTGCACCTTTTGCCCTCATTTCAAACATTCTGCGGACGTTCGGAGCAGTGTTTTCATCAATTACGGGAGTGCGTTTTTCGTCTGTTCCTGCGATGTAGCCGTAAGATGCAATTGAAGCTGTATATTTGCCACGTTTTGCATTCTCCTGCATTGTCGCACGGACTTTTTTTGATGTGCTTGCTGCGTGCCATTCATTAAAAAGATTTACAATCGGCATCATTTCAAAAGCAGTGCTGTCTCTTTCAAGCGTATCAATGCTGTCACTCACAGCAATGAATCTGATATTGTATGATGGAAAAATGTAATCAACATACTGTCCGACTTCAATATAATTTCTGCCGAAACGTGACAGGTCTTTCACGAGAATAAGATTGATTTTTCCCATTTTCGCATCATCAAGAAGTCTCTGTACACCCGGTCTGCTGAACGTAGTTCCTGAATAGCCGTCATCAACGTAAATGTCAAAGATATTCCAGCCCTGATGCCTGTTAACATATTCCGTCAGCATTTTCTTCTGATTTTCAATAGAGAGTGATTCTCCTGCACGTTCGTCCTCAAGTGAAAGTCTCACATAAATTCCCACACTGTAAATTGACTGCTTTGTCATAAATTTTTAACTCCTTCCAAATCAAAGCAGCCATATTCGGTATAAAATAATTATAGCGCAGAAATCCGAATATGGCAAGTGTTTTTTAAATTTCTTTTGCCTTTTTTTCGGTTTCTGCAAATGCCTTTTCAAAAGCATTTCTGTAAATGATTTCATCAAGATTTTTTTCTCCGACGAAATGTGCTGTAACGGTATAAAAGTTCCCGTTGATTTCATAAGTCGCAGAACTCGTCGGGCAGTCCTTATACTGCTCGTTAAGCTCCGCCAATATTTTATTTTTCATAGCTTCTTTTCTCCATTTCGGAACGGCTTTGCTTTCTCTTTTTTCTTGCCGTTAAAATTTTATAAATTAATTATAGCATATTGAAGGATTGGTTTTATCATTTCAGAAAAAAATTACTTTCGACCTTATCATTAGAACCGTTATCGAGAACCGTTATCGGCAAGTTCTGCGATTTGTTCGTAAGTCATACCGCTTGCTGTCAGCTTTTCGATAAGCTGATGTTCCACAGTAACGGCATCAACAAGTGCCTGATTTTCGAGGTTGTAAATCTCAGAAATCATATCATAGACCGTGATTTTATTCTGCTCAATCAGCTTACGCTTGCGTTCATTGAAAGCCCTGATATGTTCCTCAATATCAGAAATTTTTGTGACATTCTGATTAAGATTTTTTGCACTCATAATATTCACCTCCAGTCTTTGTGATTTGATTATGATAATATTATACAGCATTTTTCGGTATTTGTCTATTCGCAAAGCGGCTGAATTTTCCGTTCCAATAGGGTTTATCTGTTTGGCATTTTGTCCGGTGGAAAATGAATAAAAAAATCCGAATGTAACAATTAAGAGGTAATCGACATTCGGAAAGTCGGCAAAAATGCCGACAATAAGCAGTTTCATAAAACTGCCGCACTACCAGCACGATAACTGCGCAGCTACCCAGTAAAATGCTTATTAAGATGATGTCGCAAAGCTCCGAATCGCTGTTGAAACAGCGAAAATAAATGAGGTCTGAACTGATGTTCAGAAAAATAGCAAGCACGGTGAATTGTGCCGCAAACGGCAACAAATTCACGATGCTTGTTGGTGGAAAATTCCCCCAAGCCCCCTTTAAAATCGGCTTACGCCGAAATAAAAAAGATTGGAGATTTCAAAATGAAAAATCAAAAAAAGAAACATGGCAGACCGCCTAAAAATCCACTTCCCGAAGTAACAGGATTGACCGCAGAGGGAGCATTAAATTTCACTCTTGACCAAGAAGTAAAGTCTGAGCTACAAAATCAGCTTGCAGCTAAAAACGAGAATATGCTCACCAATGACGAAAAAACTTTCCTGAAAAGTCAGCATGAGAAAAAGTCAAAAACGCTGAATATCCGCTTTACAGAAAGTGAGTATCAGAGCATTGTCGATAAGTGTGAAAGGTTCGGTTACAAAAAGAAATCCGAGTATGTCCGTGACTGCGTGAAAGCGAGGATTTCACTTGAAACACAGCAGACAGATTTTTCCGAAACAAATCGGCAGATTAAGGCTATTGGGAACAACATCAATCAGATAGCAATACGTCTGCACAGTTCGGGGAATTTTTACGCAGAAGATATGCAGGAAATCAAGCAGAAAGTTGGTGAATTATGGCGGTTACTTCTATCCATCCAATCAGAGCAACAGTCGGCAGTGCAATCCGATACATCATTGACCCAGATAAGACCGTCAACGGACTATATGTTTCGTCTTATCTCTGCCGAACCAATTCAAGAGGAGCAGCAGAGGACTTCACCCATATCCGAAAAAACGGAACAGGAAGGACAGAAGTTTTAGCACAGCACATAATACAGTCGTTCAAGCCGGACGAAATTACTCCCGAAAAAGCACTTGAAATCGGTGAGGAGTTATGCGACAGATTTCTGAAAGGCGAATATCAGTATGTTCTTGCCGTCCACACCAACCACGAACATATCCATTGTCATATAATTTTAAACAATATAAATCTCTGCACGAATCGTTCTTTTGAAACCGAAGAAAATCAGGGAAAAAAGTCCGAGCGAGCGTGGGCGAAACTCCGCAGTATCTCTGATGAAATCTGTCGTGAACACGGCTTATCGGTTATCGAAGAACCGCAGAAAAATACGGGCATTTCCCACTTTGAGCGAGATATGCAGAAAGAGAGTAAGTCATGGAAAGATAAACTCCGTGCGAAAATAGCTGAAATCGCATATTACAGCAAAAATCTTGATGACTTTTTCAGGAACTGCACTGAAAGCGGAATTGAGTACGTTTACAAGCCGAACAACAAGTACAAGCTGAAATTCCGAATGAAGGGGCAGGAGCGTTTTACACGAGCTGAAACTTTGGGAGAGGAATACACAGCAGAACGCATTGCCGAACAGATTGAGCAAATTCAAAAATTGCTTGCAAGGGTAAATAATATATCTGAAATTTCAAATTCTGAAACATCTGAAATTCCCGAAATTAAGCCGATTGAAAAGAAAGAAGATAAATG
>CAMWYX010000050.1 GCA_947178575.1 uncultured Ruminococcus sp.
CTAAAGGTGTCGGCTTAAGCCGAGGGTTTTAACCCCATATTGTTAGAAAATAAAACACCAAAAAGAGAGATTGAACAAGCTAAACGGGAATACAAAGACTTGATTGAAAGGAGTTCTGAATAATGAATAACAGTGCAGTCGGAAGAAGCTGGGACGAACTTGAAAAGGAAATTTTTACTCCGGAAGAAATTGCAGAAAGTCGTTTAAGAGTGGCTCTGATTAGTGAACTTATTAAAGCACGTCAGGAGCAGGGCATAAGTCATAAAAAACTTGAGGAACTCAGCGGAGTAAAACAACCGGTAATTTCAAGAATGGAAAAAGGAAGCACAAGCCCACAGCTTGAAACATTCCTGAAAGTTCTCGCCCCTCTTGGAAAAACTCTTGCAATAGTCCCGATAGAAAACAAGTAAATATACAAAAACAGGAGAATCCAAAACTGGATTTTCCTGTTTTTGTTAAATTCAATAAAAATTCACATCAATTATTGTGAAACTTTTTTTGAGAAAACTATTGACTTTTGTCCGTACCTATGTTATCATATATGTACGGACAAAGAAAAGAGGTGAATTGAATGTCCCCTAAAGGCAGACCAACGCAAGATAAACGTGATAAAAGGTTTGAAATCAGACTTTCTGCTAACACTTATGAAACTTTGGAAGAATGTTCTGAAAGATTGAAAATTACAAAAGCCGAGGTTATTCACAAAGGAATTGCAATGGTAAAAGCTGATTTAGATAAAAAAAAGTGAGTTTGTTCCCACCGACCAAAGCGAAACAAACTCACAACCTATCAATCCCAAAAGGATTTGATAAATCTATTATATCATACCTTTCGGGAAATGTCAATCGAAAGGAAAAAATTTTTATGGCAAAGACAATCAAAGACCGTTTTCAGAAATGGAAACATAATGAACAGACTTTCAGCGATGAATACTTGAAAGTTGTAGCAATATTTTGGGACAACACAGCAAGAACAAGTATTTTTGACATTGTTCGTGCAATTACCGCTGAACAGGAAAAGGCATTTGAGGCTGGATATATGACCGCATTGAAGCACGTTGGAGGTAAGAAAAAATGAACGAACTTACACTGATGAACTTCAACGGCGTTGAGACCATTGACAGCAGACAGGTTGCGGAGGCTGTCGGAAAAAAACACTTTAATCTTTTACAGGATATTCGCACATATTGCGGTTATTTAGGAGAATTGAATTTTCAATTTACCGATTTCTTTATTGAAAGCACTTACAAAACAGAGCAGAATAAAGAAATGCCCTGCTACCTCTGCACAAGAAAAGGCTGTGAAATGATAGCCAACAAACTCACCGGACAGAAAGGCGTTGCATTTACCGCACTCTACATCAACGCTTTTCACAAAATGGAAAACCACATCAGAAAACAGAAACCAATTCAGACAGCAGAGGATAAAGCAAAAGCACTTGAAGTCAAGCTGATGAACGCTCGTGTAAGAATGTCAAATCAGTTCCTTAAACTTGCAAAAGTTGACACC
Source organism: uncultured Ruminococcus sp. (assembly GCA_947178575.1). Lineage (GTDB taxonomy): Bacteria > Bacillota > Clostridia > Oscillospirales > Ruminococcaceae > Ruminococcus. Next base: position 1,509 of record CAMWYX010000050.1, read on the forward strand.
GTTTCCGAGGAGTACAAAAATATTCTTGTTGCAAAATCGGCGGAAGTTCTTGCAGGTCAGCCTCTGCTCCCACTGCCTGAATCAGAACAGAAAACATATTCGGCGACAGAAGTCGGACAGCTTTTCGGAGTATCGGCACAGATAATCGGCAGACTGGCGACAAGACACAATCTTAAAAACGATGAATACGGCAAATGGTATCATGACAAGTCACCATATTCAAGCAAGGAAGTTGATACATTCCGCTACAATGACAAAGGCGTTGAGAAGTTCAGAGAAATCTTACAGACGAAATAAATAAACGTTCTCCCGATAGAATAAAACTATCGGGAGATTTTTTTACACAAAAATTTCATTTAAACTGCATTTTGATTTCATTGTTAATTATCTTTTCTTATGATATAATTTCTGTAACAAATCAGTAAATATTCCCTGTTCTGAGCGGTGAACAGGAAGAACCGAAAGTGGTTGTTTCCTCTTCGGAAATGACTGCTTTTTTTCGGAAAATTTCTATTTACCACTTATTACATGTTTGTACATTCGTATGATTTCATCACACATATTAATAGGACTCAACTTTATATCAGGGTGATTTTGGGAAAAAACGACAAACAGTTGATGTGCAAATCCTTGTCCCATCCATTCTAATCCATCAAAATCCAATTCTACCTCTTTAAAACATTCAAGTCTGCTACAAACCCTTTTTGCCTGCGAACGAGAAACAGGACTTTTATCAAAAAACTGTCTAAGAGGTACTTTTGTTTTAGTAAAACCATCATCTACATCTGAATATATCTCAAATATATCTCTGATGACTTTATTTGTTCTATTAGACAACTCCATTAAGACGCATGTTCCTTTCATATCCAAATCAATATTAGTATATTCTGATTTGTCAAATTTATTGGTAGAAAATATTGTTCCACTTGAATATATAGCAAATCTATCCATCAATTTAGATGTGAAGAATATTCCCTCTCCAGTATGATTTATTTCATCAGTAGTAAGCTTTCCTTTAAAAAGTTCATATTTAGCATCGTCGATTGAATTATATGAAAAGTGATTTTTGATTTTTTCAAATATTCCAACACCATCATCTACCAGAAATATACGGGTATTTAAATAATCCTGCTCGACACTAACCAAAAGACTCTCTGCTTCGGAATGGTCCATCACATTATTACACATTTCGCTTACAGCATATTCCCATATAGATATAATATGTTCCGGAAGTGATTTTATAAACTGAAAAATAAAATTTTCGTAAGCATACATATCATCATCAAGTTGTCCCTTCTCACGATAAAGCACAAAATCATGAGTTTGTTTTACCAGTTCAAAACTGTCTCTTTTTAACTTCCTGATAATTCCATCATCTTGAAGTTTAGTAAGATATGTGTTAGCAGTATTTTGACTGATTCCAAAAGCTTCAGCTGTGCTTTTAGTCACTCCCCGTGAGTGGTTTGAAATTTTGTCACATATGTATATAATTATTTCCTGTTTTTTATCACCGGAAAGTTTCATAAAAAATCCTCCAAATCAATCAGACTTGATTTATAATAATTACATTATATCACGAATTGAAGAAAAGGTCAACAGAAATTTAAGAAAAATTATAAAAAAATCATTTATATTTCAATTGTATTAAAGTAATCTGAATCGTATGAAAATTTTACAGGTGATAAAATGTACATAAATTTTAACGAGAATCCACAGGGAAAACAAGTCGGGGACTGCGTTATCAGAGCGTTATCAAAAGCATTAGGAAAAGACTGGGAAGAAATATATATCAGGCTTTGTCTGCAAGGATTAATCATGTGTGATATGCCTTCCGCAAATCATGTGTGGGGTTCGTATCTTCGGGAAAACGGATCCGGACGATACTATAGATTTTTATACAGTCAGGGATTTTTGCAGAGATAATCCGCATGGTATTTTTATTCTTGCTTTGTCAGGTCATGTCTTGGCGGTGATTGACGGAAATTACTATGATTCATGGGACAGCGGAGAGGAAATACCTGTTTATTATTGGCACAGGGAGGATTAAGAAATGTCATATCCGAATTTTTATTCTCAGTATCAGGGAATACCGCAGAATCAGTATTAACCGCAGATTATGCAGGCTCCGCAGTATCAGATTCCGCAAAATATTCCACAAGCCGTACAGCAGCCACAGAACAGCAACAGCGTTATATGGGTACAGGGCGAGGCAGGAGCTAAATCATATCTTGTTGCACCGGGGCAGACCGTATGGCTTATGGATTCGGAAAATCTTGTCTTTTACATCAAATCAACCGACCCGTCCGGAATGCCGCTGCCTTTACGGAAAAACTGCATACAAAAGCAGCTTTTTCGTGAAACATCGAAAATGGTCAACCTATGTTGATACTGCAAAATCAGTACATCGGCAGGGAGGACTATATCCCTGTCGATTTTTTTGAAAGGAATGATAACAAAATGGCTGAATATACGAGTACTGCTACACAGACTGTAGCAATCGGTCAGAACGTGCTTTTTACCGAAAGAACGAGCTGTAACAGAAATTGCAACATTATGCACCGTGAGGGAAGCGGAATCATTACTTTACGTGGTTCTAACAACTGCTGCAATCCTGCTAAGTACAAAGTTAGCTTTGGTGGAAATATCGCAGTAGCCGCAGGCGGTACAGTCGGAGCTATATCAATAGCTATCGCACTTGCCGGAGAACCATTATACGGTTCAACTGCAACGGTTACACCTGCTGCTATAGGTGATTTCTTCAACGTTTATACGTCAGCAGTAATAACAGTTCCGTGCAACTGCTGCCTGACTGTCTCTGTTGAAAATGCAAGTGCAGCAACAGCAATCGATGTAGCTAACGCAAATCTGATAGTAGAGCGAATCTGCTAAGAAAGGGGGATTTTTATGAGTATGAGAACACTTGAAGAGCTTCGTGATAAATTTTGTAAGGAACTTGACGGAATCGCACGCAAGGACGATTTAAGTGCTGGCGACCTTGAAACTGTACATAAGCTCACAGATACAATAAAAAATATTGATAAAATCTGCATCATGGATATGGAAGAAGGCTATTCCGGAGCAGGAGAATGGGAAGCACGAGGACATTTCGGCGATGAATACAGCCGTCGTAATGAATATGGAAACTCTTATGCGGTAAGTCGTAAGCGTGATTCTACAGGAAGATACAGCAGGAACAGCAGACGTATGAACGACGGCAGATACAGCCGTGATGACGGTAAAGAGCATATGATTTCCAAACTTGAAGATATGCTTGATAATGCAGAAAACGACCGTGTAAAATCTGCTATCCGCAAGAAAATCAATGAACTGGAAAGAGACTGAGCAGGTGATTTTCTATGTTTACCAGACGGGAACTGGAAAACGCTATAACAGAACTTGAAAGCAAAGTACAGTCTTTTTCAGATTGTGAGAAACTTTCTGCACTGTATACAATTTACAATCAGAAATTCGCACCGCAAGAATCTAAAGAATCAAGAACTATCTATACTGAGACTATTGTTGATGACTATGGAGACAGCGAATTTTTTGAAGCGATTCGGGATAAAGATGCCGGAAATGTATGGTCAGTTATGGAAGAACTTATGGCAGCTCTGCAATTATTCAATCCAAAGTTATACAATGCAACACTACGAAAAATTGATTCTTTATAACAAAAGGGACTGCAACCGCAGTCCTTTTTGTTTTGCTGTTTATAATGCTTCAGTATATTCCGTGTCATATTTCGTGTCATATTTTACTTGAATTTTCTTATTTTTTCTCAAGAATATTCAAATTTTTCTAAAAAAATTTAAGATTGGAAGTAAAAGAAAAATGCGATAAATAGGGAATTACCCGATTTACCGCATCTTTTCACTTAATGGAGGCGATGCATAACTCTCCTAAAGTGCGAAATTTCAATATTTAAAAATGAGGCGTGCCTATTTTTCGGCGTTTTTCAACGTTCTGTATTTTATCACTTTGAGTTGGTTACGACATAATCGATGTGAGTTAGTTATGCTCATTTAATAAAAAGCCTCTGTACTGATTTTATTTCAGCACAGGTGACTTACATCTTTTATTAAATTTATTGATGCAGTATTGCATTTATCTGTTCTTCTGTCATTCCGCTTTTACGCATTTTTTCAACTATAGAGTTTATTCCTTTAGCTTCGCCTATTACAATACCCTCTTCTCTACCTTCTTCTCTCGCACCTTCCATAGCAGAAATCTCATCATGTAAAGCCTTTTCACGAAGTCTTGCACGTTCTCTTAAAGCAGTATCGGCACTCATATCGAATATGACCTGTACTGCCTGTTCCATTACCGGAATATTTGTATTTTTAATCATATTCAGTTCCTCCTCCGTGTCAGCCCTGATAAGTTGCATCCACATTGTCTTTCGGTCTTTAACGTCAAGTACGCTTTTTACTTTCCTCAGTTCAAAGAAATGAATGCTCATCAGGTCTGTGAACTGTTCTCCTGTTTCCTTGTCTGCTACTATTATTTCCGTATGATAATCCTGTTTGTCAGTAATATTAAAATCAAGAATATTGATACATATTGTTCTTTTCAGGTTGCTGTACGATTCACCACTATGCAGTTCTGATGTATAAAGTTTAGACCAATAAAACAACGTTCTCTTTTTAAAGTAACTTTGTCTGTTCACCTGTAATTCAACATTTATCAAAGTTTCTGCACCATCATGTTTTCTTAGCTTTACACTTAAATCCAGTCTTACAAGTTTTCCGTCTGAATAATCTGACGGCATTTCAGGATTTGTCAACGTTATATCAAGTATGTTTTCAAACGGTATATCAAGCACATCTGAAATAAAATGCTTCAACAAACTTCTGTCTCTTATGAATAATTCCTTGAAAACAACATCAATCTTTGCTGATACTATTTTTCTTTCCATTGGAATATCCTCCTTGCAGTATTTCAATTCAGTTCCCCTAAAATTATTATACTACGTTTTCACGAAAAAAGCAATAGTATCTGTAAAGTTTTATTGAAAATCCCAATATCCTTACACAGCTTATTTTTCAAATTAACAATAAATAGTCCTGATGTATCTGATAATACATCAGGACTGTTTTATATTATTCTATAATATTTGCTGTAAACCTTATTTTTCCGCCAATAATTTTATGAGGAAATTCAAGTTCATCACTTTTTATCAGTTCATCAAAATTTTCATCATCAAACCAAGCATGACCAGGCTGAGTATAGTTTATACCATCTTTATCAATTCCTAATACTGTCAGTTCGTACATTGATTTAGCCGCATCATATCTCAAAGCTGTTACAAGAGCTTCTGTTGACTTACAACTATTTTCAAACATAAAATACATAATTATTCCTCCATATTATCATTAAAATACTTTACAGTTTCGTTATCTATTGTAATTCCCGAATTGAACTCTATTTCCACATCATTATCATTAATCTCAATATTTTTTATTGCAGCATTTCTGAGAGCCATAGCTTCAGGAGATTTTACTTTACTCATATAATTCACAAATTTACTCACAAGTCTGTTATAAACCTCATCATCAACCGAAGAGATTTCCTTTGATTTGGCTTCAAGCTGACTTCTGAGGATTTTAAGTTCTGTTTCATTCTTCTGCATTTTACTAAGGATTGTTTCAGTAGCTTTTCCTAATTCAAGGTAACCTGTAAGGTTGTTCTGAGCATTTTCAATGCCGTTTATCCTGCTGAGAAGTGCATTAGTTTCTGCTGACTGAAAATTTCTTTTCGTTGCAAGTTCTGCATTTATTTTCTTCATAATTTCATCTTTATTATCAGGATTAAAAACACATTGCTGTATCGCATAAAATACAAAATTATTGAGTTTATCCATTCTGATACTTTTTATTTTGCACTGACAGTTTCCCCTGTACTGAAAATATCGTTTGTCATTACTGTGATTTACATTTCCACTGAATGCTTTACCACATTTTCCGCAGTGTAAAATTCCGTTGAGAGCGTAATAATTCCTGCTTGCTCTTGATGACTGTTTCTTCGCATTTTCAGCCATTTTCTGCTGTACTTTTTTAAAATCTTCTTCTGAAATAATTGCAGGCATACCGTTTGGAACTTCAATATATTTTTCTTTGTAAGTGTGCGAATTTCTTTTGACTTCTGAATCTTTCGGTGTGGATTTATCATATACATAAGTTCCCATATATTTCTTATTTTTCAGAATTGTATACAGTGCTGTTTTTGTAAAATCATTTCCGGCTGCTGTTTTACAGTTATTTTTCTTTAAATGTTTTATAATATAGTCATAGCCCATTCCTTGCAGATACAGACTGAAAATATCACGGATTATCGTTGTTTTCAGTTTATCAATTTCATAAAATCCGTCAGCATTTACCTTGTAACCTAACGGTGCATTTCCGCCTAAATGTCTGCATTGTTTTGCACATTCGAGAAGACCGGCACGTGTACTCTTTGAAAGATTTTCAGAAAAATCCTCAGCAACTGCGGCTTTTATTGTGGTAACAAGTTTGCTGTAATTGCCGCCTTTGGTATCTGTACCGTCAACTACAGTGATAAGACGTATGTTGTGTTTTTCAAACCATTCAAGGTCTTCAAGCTGATTTTTCGCATTTCTGTGAAGTCTGTCAATTGCCCTGCAAATTACAGTTTTTGCCATGACATTGCTTTCTTCTATGTCCTGTTTCATCTTCTGATACTCAGGTCTGTTGCTGTTTCTTCCTGTTTTCGCCATGTCAATATAATAATTTTCAACTTCCATATTATGTTCCTGAACGTATTTCTCAATGCTTGTTGTCTGTGCCGCAACACTGTTACCATCGTCCTGATTGTGCGAGCTGTACCTTAAATAAGCAAGAACTTTTTCCATATTATTTCTCCTCCGATTCAGAAATCAAAATATTTATAAGAACTTCCGCAGCAAGATTTAAAATCTCGTTTTTGGCTGCATCTTCACGAATTTCAACAGTTTCACAACCGTTATAACAGAAATGCTTTTCCGCTAACTGCTGTCTTGTTACACTCAATTTTGTAATTTCCTGCATGAATAATAGCCTCCTCGTCATTCACAACATCAATTATCTTATCGCTGAACGGAGAAAACTCCTTGTATTTCTTAATATTTGAAAAAGTATCATCATTGATTTTTCCGAATGTTTCATTAACTTTCATTATATCAAACTGGTAAGCATAACATGGAACGCCGTCTATGCTAAGCTTGGATTTTATTCTGCCTTTTGATTGTCGTATAAGATAGCCTTCATTGTCAAGATGTTTCACAGCGGATTTACAATCTTTCACTTCACATTTTTTCATAATATCTTCAAACGTCGTTTCAATTATGGCTGCTTTACTCGGAATGCCCTCTTTATTCGTAGTCCATTTTATTCCTTTAAGTTGCCTGTAATTACTTGCAATGCAGTTAAAAAGCCTGATTACAATATTTTTTCCGGGTTCTGCTGATTCAGCAATTTTATTATGATTATCAATACATATTTTCAATATACTGTCAGTATCAATCAGGATTCCAAGTTCGTTAAGAATATCAGACATCTGTATTATCAGCACATAATTGAGTAAAAGTCTGTCTGTAAGAGAACATTTGTTAAATTCAGGTTCTGTTGAAATTTTTTGCTTTATTTCCTCATATCTTTTTTTATTTCCATTGAATCCGATTTCAGCAGATAATCTGAAACAAGATTTCCAACGATACCATAATTCAGTCTTGAAAAAGTCTTTATCTCATCAGAATGGGTACTGCTTTTCGTATAAACATAATTTTCAAGGTTCAGCATACGCACTCCCAAACCTAAATTATCGTTTTCGGCTATATCAACAAAAGGTGTTTCTGCACTGAAAAGGGCTGTACAAAGCCATGAATTGCGTTTTTTCAGCGTGCTGTCCTGATTTAACCGTAATTTGTCTTTTCCCTCTACGAATGTATAAACGAAATTTCCTTTGTTGATACCATTATTGATTGTTGATTCATCGTAACAAAGCGGTACACCATTATGTCTGCCAAGCATATACATCAAAGCATTTGAAGTGCCATAAAATCCTGAAAAAACTGCTTCATCATCTGGTGAACTGTAAAGCGATGCAGCAAGCACAAGTGCAGTTGATTTTCCTGTTGAACTTTTTCCTATGAGTGATACTCCGAATGAAGATACCGGAATTTTTTCAGTGATATTCAGATAAGCAAGCAGTGTTGAAACAGTGGCTGTACATATAACAAATTGTAATTCGGGTATATTTTTTATAAAATCGTTTAACTTTTCAATATATATTTTTTCAGAATTTTCTGTGAGTTTGTATTGAAGTAATGGTGGTTGAGTATTTATTCCACTCCATATAAGCCTATTATCTTTTAATTTCCAGCCAAGAATTTGTCTTGTGTTCTGTTCTTCAAACTGTTCCAAAAGCCACTGCAAATGCATTGACAATACTTTATTTGCATTATTTTCGGTAGAAACAGCAATTCCTTTATTGAATAATGCAATGTCTATTTTCTGTGGTAAAAGCGATTCAAACTGTATTCTGAATGTTTTATTTTTTATTTCAATTTCAGCATAATGATTATTTTTTTCGTCTGTAAATACACCTTTTACCTGAAATGAATCCGCAACCCAAACAGCAACAGCTCCATTCTTTTTTGTTTCTATATCCATATATCCTGCTGTCGTATGAACCAAATTAAAACTACAGGCATTTTTACCGTTTCCTATTTTATATGTTTTAGAAGCAGCCATTAAATTCGTATATTCATTTATTGAAATATTCTTTTCTCCGTTCCTTTCGAGAGAAAAAGCTACAGAAATAATTTTATCAATCATATTCCTCACTCCTTTGTGGAAGTCAGCCGCATACGTTGAATTTACTGCATATGCGGCTGTTTGTGATTAAACAAGTTTCAGTTTCTTTATATTAGAAAATATATAGTCTGTCTTTTTAGAAACATGATTTGAAATTTCAAACTGAACGGACTTTCCGATAAGGTCATCGGTATTACTTGTATTCAATGCTTTGAATATATTTGACCACGGATATCTTGCAAGTTCTTCTGTCTGATAGAATTTTATAAAGATTCTGCCATCGTCAAGAGTAAATTTTATAAGTGCTTTATTGTTTTCTTCGTATCCAATAATATCTTCAATTACAGCTTCATAGTTACCGTCTTCAAGATTCGTAATCTCATTTACAATTTCAATATTCATAAATATCATGACCTTTCTTTAATTTGATTACAGTAGTTTTGCTTACTTTTAGCCAGATTGATACACATCTCCCAGGCTGTAATCTCATTATATATCTAATTTCCGAAAATGTCAATACTCTTTTTTCTTTGACTAATAATACATTATACAAATTACACAAAAGACATATAAAATGCCTATTTATTAAGGATTTTTCAAACTAATAAACTTTACTATGCTGCCGTTTTTGATGATATGAGAGCTGGCATCCCGACGCTCTTTTTTGTCATTACATAATTTGAATAGAAAGCGGAATAAATAGAAGCAAATTATTTTCGTGAAAATAACAACAAATTCCAAATCGTATTGACATTCTGATTTAAACAAACTATAATATAAATATGGTAAAACAAGTACATAACACAGCCGATAAAGCTTTACTTTTAAAGGGAGATGTTTATATGAAAGGAAAACAATTTGATTGGGATAGTATAGTTAAAGATAGTGCTGAAATCGTTGCTGATGATATACTGAACGGAAAAAATAAAATAACAACGTTAAAATCTTTATATAATGCTCTTGAAGAGATGTATAAAAAAGATAACAGGAAAATTCCGACTTCAAGTACATATCGTCAGAAGATGCACCGTATACTGAATGTCGGACATAATCAGAAAAACGTAAAAAGTGCATTATATCAGCTTGCAGGGAAATATGATAAAATGACATTGAATATGCTTGCCGAAAATATACGTCTTTCCTCGGAAACTAATGCAGATAACTGCAACTGGCTTTTTATCCGTCTGAAAAAATATGAGTCGGATTATAATATAGTTATCCTATTTTAAAATAGAATATTAAGGATACCGAAGAACATAAT
>CAMWYX010000051.1 GCA_947178575.1 uncultured Ruminococcus sp.
AAAATTTAATTGACAAAATAATCGGTATATGATATAATATGTATTGAAGCATAGGACTGCTTTGTCGTCGGGACATCGCAATAATTAAAATAATATGCTGAAAAAGGAGAATATTTTATGAATAAAATTACCATTATAGGCTCAGGAAGTGTCGGTTCTACAATTGCATATGCAATTTCACTTCTCGGAACAGCTTCCGAGATTGTTATGATTGACATCAACAATGAAAAGGCTCTCGGTGAGGCTTTGGATATAAGACAAGGCTCTCCTTTCTGTAATCCTTTTAACGTTTATGCGGGAAGCTATGAAGATGCTGCCGGTTCGGATATTGTAATTATTACATCGGGAATCGCAAGAAAACCCGGTCAGTCCCGTCTCGACCTTGCACAGACTAATGTAAATGTTATGAAAAGCATTATTCCGAATATTACAAGATATGCCGGTGAAACAATCTACCTTATCGTAAGCAATCCTGTTGACGTTATGACATATGTTTTCTGTAAATGTTCCGGTATTCCCGACAATAAGATAATCGGTTCGGGAACTATCCTTGATACATCAAGACTTCGCACACGAATTTCCGAATATTACAAAATCAACCAGAATAATGTTCATGCATATGTTCTCGGCGAACATGGAGATTCTTCTTTTATTCCTTGGTCTCTTGCGAATATTTCCAATATTCCGATACCGGATTTTCATGCTTCCATACTTAAATCTGACAACATGATGCCTCAGTTCAACTATGACGAAGTTGAGAAATACGTCAGAAAATCCGGAGCAAGTGTCATAGAACGCAAAGGAGCTACTTTCTATGCTGTTGCTACATCGGTATGTTATATCTGCAAATGCCTTCTTACAGGAATTGACACAACAATGACAGTTTCAACTATGCTTCACGGAGAATATGGTCTTGATGATATATGTCTGAGTATTCTCAATATAGTGGGAAATGACGGAGCGCATGGTAAAATTATGCTTCCTCTCACCGATTCCGAAATGGAAATGCTCAGAAAAAGTGCAGACTGTGTAAGAAATACCATAAACAGCATAGATATATAAAGCACCTCTTAAAAAAGATTATGTATAAAATATGTATATTATCTGTACCCTGCGGAAAAATACATATATAAAGAATCAGATAAAATTCAACGGAGGACTAAAATGGAAACGAAAAATTATGAACTTGTTGACAGTGTTGAAAAACTTAAAACAGCTATTCTTCGTGTAAGAAAGGCACAGCAGATTTTTTCCGGCTACACTCAGGAACAGGTTGATAAGATTTTTCTTGCTGCCTCATCTGCCGCTAACAGACAACGTATTCCTCTTGCAAGGCTTGCTGTAGAGGAAACAGGTATGGGCATCATCGAAGATAAGGTCATTAAAAATCATTATGCATCAGAGTATATCTACAATGCTTACAAAAATGTCAAAACCTGCGGTGTTATTGAGGAAAACAAAGCCTACGGAATCAAAAAAACAGCCGACCCAATCGGCGTTATTGCTGCTGTTATTCCTACTACTAATCCTACTTCTACGGCAATTTTCAAAACTCTCCTTGCACTCAAAACAAGAAACGGAATCATTATAAGCCCTCACCCAAGAGCTAAAAAATCCACCATCGAAGCTGCGAGGATAGTTCTTGAAGCTGCCGTTTCAGCAGGTGCTCCGGAAGATATTATCGGCTGGATAGATGTTCCAAGCCTTGAAATGACTAATCTTGTCATGAAAGAAGCTGATATTATTCTTGCAACAGGCGGTCCCGGAATGGTCAGGGCTGCATATTCAAGCGGAAAACCGGCTCTCGGAGTTGGTGCAGGAAATACGCCGGCTATAATTGACGAAACCGCTGATATTATTCTTGCGGTCAATTCAATTGTTCACTCAAAAACTTTCGATAACGGCATGATTTGTGCTTCCGAACAGTCGGTTATTGTTCATGAAAAAATCTATGATACAGTAAAAAATGAATTTGCCGAAAGAGGCTGCTATTTCCTTAATGATGAAGAAACAGAAAAAGTCCGCAAGACTATCATCATAAACGGTGCACTTAATGCAAGAATCGTTGGTCAGAAAGCCTGTACTATCGCAAAACTTGCAGGTGTTAAAGTTCCGGAGGGTACAAAAATACTAATCGGCGAGGTTGAAAGTGTTGATATTTCCGAGGAATTTGCTCACGAAAAGCTCTCTCCGGTTCTCGCTATGTATAAAGCCGAAGATATTAACGATGCTTTCGATAAGGCTGAACATCTCATTGCAGACGGCGGATACGGTCACACATCTTCTATTTATATCAATGAATCAACGGAAAAAGCAAAGCTTGACGAGTTTATTGCACGAATGAAAACCTGCCGTATACTGATAAATACTCCCTCATCACAGGGCGGTATCGGTGATATTTACAACTTTATGCTTGCACCTTCGCTGACTCTGGGCTGTGGTTCATGGGGAGGAAATTCCGTCAGCGAAAATGTAGGCGTAAAGCATCTTATAAATATCAAGACCGTTGCCGAGAGGAGAGAAAATATGTTGTGGTTCAGAGTTCCCGAAAAGGTCTATTTAAAACGTGGCTGTCTGCCTGTTGCACTTGACGAACTAAAAAATGTTATGGATAAAAAGAAAGTATTTATCGTTACAGACAGTTTTCTCTTCCGGAACAACTATACCAAACCGATTACGGACAAGCTGAACGAATTGGGAATACAGTATACACAATTCTATGATGTTGCTCCTGACCCGACTCTTGCAAGTGCAAAAGCAGGAGCAGAACTTATGAAATCTTTCCAGCCTGACTGCATTATCGCTCTTGGCGGCGGTTCGGCAATGGACGCTGCAAAAATTATGTGGGTACTCTACGAACACCCCGAAGCAGATTTCATGGATATGGCCATGCGTTTCATGGACATCAGGAAGCGTGTTTACACGTTCCCGAAAATGGGTGAAAAGGCTTATTTTGTTGCGATTCCCACATCTGCCGGCACAGGCTCTGAGGTCACACCTTTTGCTGTTATTACCGATGAAAAAAGCGGTGTGAAATATCCTCTTGCCGATTATGAACTGCTCCCGGATATGGCTGTAATTGATACAGATTTCCACATAACCGCTCCAAAAGGACTTACAGCTGCTTCGGGTATAGATGCTGTAACTCACGCCCTTGAAGCATATGCCTCGATGATGGCAACGGATTATACCGATGGTCTTGCACTTCGTGCGTTAAAAATTATTTTTGAGTATCTTCCACGAGCATATGATAATGGTCAGAATGATATTGAAGCCCGTGAAAAAATGGCAAATGCAGCTACCATGGCTGGTATGGCTTTTGCCAACGCATTTCTCGGTATCTGCCACTCTATGGCACATAAATTAGGTGCATTCCATCATATTCCGCATGGCGTTGCAAACGCTCTCATGATAGAAGAAGTTATAAGATTCAATGCAAGCGAAACTCCTGCAAAAATGGGTACATTCTCTCAGTACAGCTATCCGCATACACTTGCACGTTATGCCGAAATTGCCGAATATCTTGGAATTACAGGCAGAAATGATACCGAAAAATTAGAGGGGCTTATCCAGAAGATAAACGAGCTTAAAGAACGTATCGGTATTAAAAAATCTATCAGAGAATACAATATCGATGAAAAGGACTTCCTTGACCGTCTGGACGAAATGACAGAACAGGCATTCGACGACCAATGCACAGGAGCTAATCCACGTTATCCGCTTATGAGTGAGATAAAGCAGATGTATCTTAATGCATACTATGGAGAAAACCATTTTACTGATGCTGAAATTCCGGATAATTCAGCGGATTTAAAGAGTGCAGATACTGACAGCGTTAAACAGACTTACGTTAAGTCACGCAGTAAGTAAGGAGGGCGGATTATGAATCTTGAAAGAGTCATCGCAGTAAGAAATTCAAAAACTATATACCGTGACGGAGATAAGTGTATCAAAATTTTTGATACTGATTATTCAAAATCTGATGTTCTCAACGAAGCCTTAAATCAGGCTCGTGTTGAGGAGACAGGACTGAATATCCCGAAGATAATCGGGGTAACCACAGTTGAGGGGAAATGGGCTATTGTTTCCGAATATATTGGAGGAAAGACTCTCGCTCAGCTTATGAAAGATGAACCGGATAAAAAAGATGAGTATTTTGAAATGTTTGTAAATCTACAGCTGGAAGTACAATCAAAAAAATGCCCTATGCTTAACAAGCTGAAAGACAAAATGAATCGCAAAATTTCTCAGGCTGACCTTGATGCTACTACCCGTTATGACCTGCACACACGCCTTGAAAGTACACCTAAACACAATAAACTCTGTCACGGGGACTTTAATCCCTCCAATATCATTATTGCTGAGGACGGTACTCCATATATCCTTGACTGGTCACACGCTACTCAGGGAAATGCTTCCGCAGATGCTGCAAGAACATATCTGCTTTTCTGGCTTAGCGGTGATATTGATTCGGCCGAAAAATATATGCATCTTTTCTGCGATAAAAGCAATACTCCAAGAAACTATATACAGAAGTGGCTGCCAATCGTTGCGGCTTCGCAGTCTGTAAAGGGAAATGAAAAAGAACGTGAATTTCTGCTTTCATGGGTAAACGTTGTAGATTATGAATGAATTTTTTGGGAATTGTGCAGAAATAAACTGCACAGTTCCTGACTATAAAATAAAAAACGGAGGTATTATTTATGAAAATAATCGTATGTATAGGAAGCTCCTGCCACCTGAAAGGTTCTCGTCAGGTGGTTGAACAGCTACAGTATCAGATAAACCAGCACAATCTTAAAGAATCCGTCGAACTTGGCGGAACTTTCTGCATGGGAAAATGTCAGCAGGGAGTTTGCGTTACCGTGGACGATAAATTCTTTTCGGTGACTCCGGAAACGGTCGGAGAATTTTTCAGAACCGAAATTCTTGAAAAGCTCGCATAATGGAGGGTAAAAAATGTCCGACTATATGAAACTGAAAAAATCCAACTGCAAAAACTGCTACAAATGTATTCGCCATTGCCCTGTCAAATCTATCCGTTTTTCCGGAAATCAGGCTCATATCATCGGTGATGAATGTATATTGTGCGGTCATTGCTTTGTGGTGTGCCCGCAGAATGCAAAGGAGATAGTAGACGATACCGAAAAAGTAAAAGTTCTTATGCAGAGTAATCCTGTTGTCGTCAGCCTTGCGCCGTCCTTTGCAGCTAATTATGAGGGCGTGGGAATCGGTGCTATGACTGAGGCTCTTAAAAAACTCGGATTCTTTGATGTCGAGGAAACTGCAATCGGTGCAACTATAGTCAAGACAGAATATGAGCGTATGCTCAATTCTGAAAATCGTAATTTGCTTATATCCTCATGCTGTCACTCTGTCAATCTGCTTATTCAGAAGTATTTTCCAACTGTTCTGCCTTATCTTGCGGACGTCATGTCTCCTATGCAGGCTCACTGTACTGAACTGAAAAAACGTTATCCGACAGCAAAGACAGTATTTATCGGCCCTTGTATTTCTAAAAAGGACGAAGCCGATAAGTATAAGGGTATCGTTGACGCTGTGCTGACTTTTGAGGAACTTTCCGCATGGCTTAAAGCTGAAAATATTCAGCTGAAAAAAGTTCCCGACAGTGAGGAAAAAAGCCGTGCAAGATTTTTCCCGACAACAGGCGGAGTTCTCAAAACAATGGCTTGCGAGAATCCAAAATATACATATATGGCAATAGACGGTGTTGAAAATTGTATTTCCGCACTGAAAGAAATTGAAAACGGAAATGTCCGGAACTGTTTCATTGAAATGTCAGCCTGCGTCGGAAGTTGTGTGAGTGGTCCTGTTATGGAAAAAAATCATCATTCTCCTATCCGTGATTACTCCGCAATTGCTAAATTTGCCGGTAAACTTGATTTTGATGTTGAAATGCCTTATCCCGAAGAACTAAAGAAAAACTTTGAAGTCATGGGACGCAGAGCTCAGATGCCCTCCGAAACCGAGATAGCTTCTATTCTTCGTCAGATGGGTAAGATAAAGAAAGCAGATGAGCTTAACTGCGGTTCTTGCGGATACAATACCTGCCGTGAAAAAGCTGTTGCAATTTATCAGGGTAAAGCAGAAGTTTCCATGTGTCTGCCGTTCCTGAAAGACAAAGCCGAAAGTTTTTCCGATAACATAGTAAACAATACTCCTAACGGACTTATTGTTCTTAATGAAAGCCTTGAAGTTCAGCAGATAAATAATGCTGCAAGAAAAATAATGAATATCCGCTATGCGTCCGATGTACTCGGAGAACAGGTAATCCGTATTCTTGACCCCGGTGTTTTCATAGAAGTTCTCAACAGCGGACATGATATCTGTGACCGCAGAATCTATCTTGCAGAGTACAAAAAATATGTGGAGCAGTCAGTAATTTACGATAAGGAATATCATCTCCTTATTTGCATTATGAGTGATGTTACCGATGAAGAAACAGAGCGTGAAAAGAAAGAAAATATCAGCCGTCAGACTGTTGAAATAGCTGATAAGGTTGTTGATAAGCAGATGCGTATAGTACAGGAAATTGCTTCGCTTTTGGGTGAAACCGCTGCCGAAACAAAAATCGCACTTTCCAAATTAAAGGAGAGTATTACCAATGAATAATCTTTGTACTGATATTGGATGGAAGAGCATTAATCATGTCGGCGAACAGCTTTGCGGTGACCATGTTGACGTAGTGGAGCAGGACGAAAATTCCTCGGTCATCGTCCTTGCAGACGGTCTTGGAAGCGGTGTTAAAGCAAGTATTTTGTCCACTCTTACTTCAAAAATTATATCAACCATGATGGCAAGCGGACTTTCTGTTGAGGACTGTGTAAAGACCATCGCAGCGACTCTGCCTATCTGCTCGGTGCGAGGGGTTGCATATTCCACATTTACAATAATACACCTTATAAATAACGAGACGGCAGAACTTATCCAGTATGACAATCCTATGGTAATCCTTATCCGTGACGGCAGGAATTATGAATATCCGAAAACGGAAATGCATATCGACGGAAAGAAGATTTTCCGTTCTTCTATCAAGCTTCAGGAGAATGATGTTTTTGTTGCTATGAGTGATGGCTGTCCTCATGCCGGTATAGGTATCGGCTACAATTTCGGCTGGCAGAGAGAGGATATTGTCGTTTTTATGGAAGCTCTTGCAAATGCAGGATATACAGCAAAAACGCTTTCCACGTATCTTGTTGATGAAGTTAATAAGCTCTACGGTGAACAACCCGGCGATGATGCTACGGCGTGTGTGGTGAAAGTCCGTCGTCGTGAACCAATGAATCTTCTTTTCGGACCGCCCTCCAACCGTAATGACTGCGACCGCATGATGTCTTTGTTTTTCTCCAAGGAAGGCAAGCATATCATATGTGGCGGAACGACTTCAACAATTGCCGCAAAATATCTCCGCAGACCGCTGAGAGCAAGTATTGAATATGAAAAATCAGATGTTCCCCCGATTGCCAAAATCGAAGGTGTTGACCTCGTTACCGAGGGTGTTATTACGATAAATAAGGTTCTTTCCTATGCGGAAGATTATCTCAGCGGAAATGAACTTTATGAGGAATGGAGTTTTCGCAGAGACGGTGCTTCGCTGATTTGTCAGCTTCTTTTTGAAGAAGCTACAGATATAAATTTCTATGTGGGAAGAGCAATGAATCCCGCACATCAGAATCCTGATTTGCCAATAAATTTCAGCATTAAAATGAAGCTCGTCGAGGAGCTTTCACGCTGTCTTAAACAAATGGGAAAACGTATTAAGGTAAGCTATTTTTAGGAGGGTGTTATGCGGAAGTTTGATACAAAAATTCAGTATCTTAAATATAAGGTACTCTGTGAAGTTGCACGTCAGGCATGGAATGACACACTTTATGACAATCTCTTTGATATTCCGAAAACTATTGTTCCGGGAAATGTTCCGACAATGCGCTGTTGTGTGTACAAGGAACGTGCAATTCTGGCAGAACGTGTGAAGCTTGCAATGGGCGGAAATAAAGAGAATCCTAATGTTATCGAGGTTATTGATATTGCCTGTGACGAATGTCCGGTTGGAGGATTTGAAGTAACTAACGCTTGCCGTGGCTGTCTTGCCCACAGATGTGAAGATGTATGCCGATTCGGTGCAATTTCTTTTGATGATGACCACGTGGCACATATTGACAAATCAAAGTGCAAGGAATGCGGAGCTTGTGCAAAAGTATGTCCGTACACAGCTATAGTAGGACGGAAGCGTCCGTGTCAGAATGCGTGTAAAATTAAAGCTATCTCCATGAATGAAAACAGAGCTGCTACTATTAACAACGATAAATGTATTTCGTGCGGAGCTTGTGTTTATCAGTGTCCGTTTGGTGCGATTATGGATAAATCGTTTATGCTTAATGCTATTGATTTGCTTAAAAAGAGCAGTGAGGGACGTAATTACAAGATGTATGCCGTAGTTGCTCCATCAATTTCAAGTCAATTCACATATGCAAAATTAGGTCAGGTAATTACAGGCATAAAGTCGCTTGGATTCCATACTGTTGTTGAAGCGGCTCTCGGTGCTGATATGGTGGCACTGGCAGAATCAAAAGAACTGGCAGAAAAAGGATTCCTGACAAGTTCCTGTTGTCCTGCATTCGTTGATTATGTACACAAATCGTTTCCAGAATTAAAACCTTTTATATCTCATAATCTTTCACCGATGGCAGCGATTTCCAAGTATATAAAAGAAACAGAAAAAAATGCAAAGGTAATTTTTATAGGGCCATGCACTGCTAAAAAAGCAGAGGTGCAGAAAGAATCCGTTAAACCTTATGTTGATGCCGCCCTTACTTTCGAGGAGCTTCAGGCAATGTTTGATAGCCGTGATATTAACATTAATTCTCTTGAGGAGGGAGTTCTTGATAATGCCTCCTATTTCGGACGAATTTTTGCACGCTGCGGAGGACTTTCCGAAGCTGTAGCCGAAGGCCTGAAAGAACATGGAATTGATAATTTTGAACTGAAACCCTGTTCTTGTGACGGTATTGAAGCCTGTCGTACTGCACTTCTTAAAAAATCAAAAAATCTTCTTGATGCAAACTTCATAGAAGGTATGGCGTGTTCCGGAGGCTGTATAGGCGGTGCAGGCTGTCTTACCCATGGTGCTAAGAGCAAATCTGATGTTGATAAATACGGCAATGAAGCTATGGAAAAAACAATTTCCGATGCTGTTTCATTACTGAATTTTATATAGCAAAAAAAAATCCCTGTTCTCATTATAAGAACAGGGATAAATTTATTTGAATATGACTGATTTTTTATGTTCACTCAGAAATAATTGCATCATCGGCAGTATATTCTTCAAGAGAATTTTCTTTAACCTGAATGCAGACATAACTAATTGCAGAGTCATTTCCGGCAAAGAACTGTCTCTTTGCTGAGGGAGAGATTCTTAGCCAGTCTCCTGCTTTCAGCTCTACGGTTTCGCCGTCGATTTCAGCCTTTCCACTACCTGAAAGAATGACATAGATTTCTTCGTTCTGTTTATGAGAATGTACGAAAGGAACGCATACACCGGCAGGCAGATTATTAACGCTGATTTCTGCACCTGTCAGGACGAGTTTATCATGAAGTTCTGTTCTTGCGTCCTGTGCCACACTTACTTTGCTGAATTTACTCATAATATTAACCTCCACTGAATAATTTTAAGTTGTAACTGAATTGATTACAATAATATAGTAACACATATCTGTTGTAATGTCAATAGTTACATCTGAATTTTGTATACTTGCACAATTCAGAAGATATTTTATTGTAATCATTGACATTACAACTAAGACATAATAAAACGTGATTATAATTACAAGTGTAATTTTTAACTAATATCAGAAATTTATCCCCCGTTTTTTAAGCGGGGGATAATGTCACTTTATTATTAATTTTCTCATCATAATCATATCGAATACATCGATTTTTTCATCTTTACACAAATCTCCTGTTTTCCAGTCTGTGAGTGTACCGTTACCGAGGAGGAATTTCTGCATCATTATCAAATCTGAAATATTAAAATCTCCGTCGGCATTAACATCTCCGATAACGGTTTTCTTTTCGGTTGAGGAAGGTTCGATAACGAATTTCTGACCGTCGCCTCCCCAGTATTCCCACTGATTAAGATTTGCACCGTCTGCCATACTTATTTCATAGACATCAACGCAGGATTTTCCGCCTGAGACAACGCTCATCAGCGAGTAAGAACCGTCTTTGTTTGTTTTAAGCATAAATTTCTGTGAGGAATTTCCGGTATAGGTTTCAAGGGAAACATTTGCACCGTTTTCAGATGAACCTTTTTCAACTGTCAGTGCTTTTCCGTCCTCGGATTGAATTGTATATGCACCGTCACCGGTTGATTTTATTGTCCACTTATGTGCCGAAGACTGCACAGCATTATTGCTTTTATCGGAAACATACAGACCGCTGTTCACATTTCTGAGAGTATATTTTCCATTATTTACCATAGGATATACCGGAGTTATTTTCCAGAGCTGACAGTCACCGCCCCAGTATTCCCACTGATTGATATTGCCTCCGTTTTCTGTTGACCAGTCGAAAACATCAAATCCTGATTTATCTCCTGAGCATTTTGAAACTATACCATAATAATTTCCGTTCTGAATGAGTTTCCAGAGCTGATTGTCAGAACCTGTAAAACTTTGCAGTTCA
>CAMWYX010000052.1 GCA_947178575.1 uncultured Ruminococcus sp.
TTTCTATTATATCACATTTTTTCTCTTATTGCAAGCTATTGGTACGGATTCTCAATCTCCATAGAAGCATTCTTGATGTATGCTTCATATCTTCCGGCAATGAATCCGGAAATAGCCTTTCCATTCTCGTCAATGTGAATTCTTCCGAAAAGTCTGTCGATAAGTCCACATAGAACACAAACGAAATTACATTTTGTCTTTACTACTCCTTTAGCATGTCCTTTCACTTTGAAAACCTCCTTTTGAGTTTGCTAAAGTTTTAATATTCCGTGAAAAACGTCAATTTTAACAAGCACGATTGAAATATTCACTAAGTCCTTGACATTTCTTAGAAATTATGTTACAATGGTGTTTAGTTGTATATACGATGTGTCTGTTGATTTTTCTGTTTTTCTATGTTCTTATTGTAACACACAATTTTAGAATTTAATATCCCAAAAATTATCTAAAAAATATCTAAATGTATAAAAAAACATCTGAATCGAATTTGAGGTGACTATGAATGAAAAATAATGAAGAAAGAGAAATTCCTGATTATTTTGTATGGAATATAGGAGTTATGATGTATTATTTTAAACTTACACCACGTAAATTTTGTGCTAAAATGCCAGTACAATTGGACGAAAACATCTTTAATAAATTTCAAGGGGGAAATCAAATATCTCTTTATCTTACAGAAGATATAAATTCATTAGAATATAATAATTTTTCTGATGAAGACAAAAAAAAATTTGATATTCTTATATCATCAATTATTAAAGATAAAATAATAACAGCTTATTCAAAAGTGGTAAATAAAGAATACAGTAACATAACGGTTGAAGAAAAATTCTTAATTTTAATAAAAAGGGCTTTTAATCAGCCAAAAGAATTACAATTTAATGTTACAAGACGCCGGAATTATCAACCTCTTGTTG
Source organism: uncultured Ruminococcus sp. (assembly GCA_947178575.1). Taxonomy (GTDB): domain Bacteria; phylum Bacillota; class Clostridia; order Oscillospirales; family Ruminococcaceae; genus Ruminococcus. Next base: position 918 of record CAMWYX010000052.1, read on the forward strand.
ATGAGTATTTTGCTACAGATGATATTGTTTCCAGCGAAGAAAATGATTTAACCGAAAAAAATAACACGCTTTCTTCAGGAAGAAAACTGTCTGAGGCTTATTTCAAGAAAATACACGACAGAGGACGCTTTAAGAGCTATACAAATACTGAAAATGAACGTATTGTTATAAAAAACAAACTTAAAACATCGAAAAACTCAAGTGAATATGATTTGAGTGAACTCGTTTTTAGTCCTCCGAAAGGTATTAATAAAGATTGTAGTATCAGCCTGCATGGTATTGGTGGTACAGGCAAAACATTTCAATTACTTTCGTTATATGATTTGATTCTGCATCCTGAAAATCCGGATTTTGAAACAAACAAATTACCTGTGGATTTAAAGACTATCATTCCTTTATATCTTGAATTGAATGATATCCGCACCAATGATAACAATTGTATCCTTTATGAACTTGTCAAAAGATTAGAAGTGGAATCAGATGTACTGATAAACATTCTCAGCGAACAAGGAAGTAATGTCATTTTAATGCTTGACGGTTACAATGAGGTTACTGACGGCGAGTTAAGAGAAGAAATAGCTAAAAGAATATGCGACATCAGGCGAGATTATAAAACACGAATAGTGATTACTTCAAGATTAGATCATTCTGATATGTTCAATCGTATAAACAGGGGAGAAACAGCCGTCTTTACACAAGCGGAAATCCAGCCACTTTCTCAGGTACAGATAGATGAATATTTCGGAAAAATTAAAGTTCACAACAAAACATTCCATGATTTGAATACATCAGAACAACGTTTAGTGAGAACAGCACAGGGGCTTTCAATGTTTGGTGCTCTTCTGAAAAAGGACTCTGAAAAACATATCGAAAATCTTGGAATGTTGTTACGTGAATATGTCAACAAAATAGTACTGGAAGAAGCAGAAAATACAGAATTTGAAGTCTATCTGGAAGAAATCGCTTATCATATGGTACTTAACGGCTGGTTTGAAATAACACCTGATAATCTGAAAAAAATACTTGATGATAAATACATTGATGTAATAAGCAACAGCTTTGTAAAGAAACTGCTTATAGTTGACACAAAAAACAATTTTGAATTTTCTCATCAGAACATACGTGATATGTATTGTGCATTATATTTTAACAAATTAATATCTGATATAAACACCAATATAAACTGCTTTACAACCAATAATGTTACTATAAATGATGAGATTTTAGTTTTATGCGGAAATCTTATAAAAAATGACACTGATATTCAGAAATCAATAAACGAATTAAAAAGCAAGTCTTATCCAAACTATAGCTTTATACTGTCCGTTCTGATAAAAATTTTTGCTTTCAGAAACGAAAATAACATTCATACACTTGATTTGGAAGGTCTTGATTTATCAGAAGTTTCATTGTCAGGATATATCCTTTATCAAAAACAATATAATCCTCCCGATGAAAATGGAAGAGTAAAAATTAATATATCATCTGTTAAACTTGATAATACAACTGTTTCAGAAGATACGTTTGAAAACAACGGTCTGAAACGTGGAGCTTCAACCATATGCAAATATACAAAGGATAATGTTGAATATATTATAGCTTTTTGTTCAGATAACCTTATAATCTACAATACGGATACAATGAAGTGGCAATCAATAAGGTATCAATTTGAAGACCCGAAGAAAAAATTCGGCTGGATTAACTGTGTCTGTCACCTTAAAGATGAGAAAAAAATTATAATTGGCACCGATAACGGCTATATTACTTTCTTTTCATATTCAGACGAGCCATATATAAATACAGATTCTGACAAATTTCTTAAATATAATGAAAGCTGTAAGCATAACAGTATTAAATACGGACGTTCAATTGAGAGTATCATAAGCATAAAAAACAAAGCCTCCTTTGAAAATATACTTATAGCAAGCAATTCGGCAGGTGCTGTTTTTGTTCTGAACTCTGATATAATTCTCAGCAATACATCTGACAAAGAAATTACTGAAGTGCGTGAAAGTTTTAAACAGGTTTACAACGAAGATGATTTCAGTATATGCAAGTTGGTAACTTCTGATAAGTATATGTTCTATTCATGGGGAAATAAAATCTTCCGGCAGAAATTAGCAACTCAATGCGAGACTTTCATGGAATGGAAACAACTTAAGCAGAAATGTATATTTGATATGTATTGTACAGCTACATACCTTTTTGTGAATACCGGAAAAGAAATACTTGTTCTTTCAGTTGATAAAGGACAGATTCTTGACAGCTATTCATATTCAGGCAAAGGAAACGGAACAAGACAGGATATAATAAAACGGTTTACTAAAATATCAGGGTTTGACAATCGTTCTGATAAAGTTTTAATCGGTATAACCCCTGAAGACCAGGACAGAAATACAGTTCCGAATTATATTGTGCTGACTGTTGAAGAAGGCGGAAATGAAGATGGTGGAGAAGAATTTTTCATAAAGCACTATCCGGTATTCGGCATTGAACAGACAATGACAACTTTCAAAGCAGTTTCCTTTACGCAAGATAACCATACCTTTATTGCAACAACATCAAATGACAGGTCTGTTCAGATTTTATCTGTTGACCAGGAAGACTTCAAAGCTATTAGACACTTAGGAAACTATGACGGTATTCATCATATTGAACCTATCTCATCAAGCGAATTGTTATTATCACAATATGACGGCTCTGTCAGTCACTGGAAATACATTACCAAAAGTCAGGAATGGCGTTGCTTGGATGTCTACCCTATACATAATGATTGGGTGTGGAAAACTAAATATTACAAAGATACTGATAATAATGAGTTTTTCTTTTCATGTTCATATGACGGTACAGTAAAGAAAACCAATATGAAAACTTATGAGACGGAAATTCTGATTGAAGATGATGATAAGATAATTGATTTAGCTTTGATAGAATCCAATGGAAAACTATCCGCTGTTTTTGCTGTAACAACTGATAAAATCATTTCATTTAACATGACCAGCAAGGAAAAAACGGAAGTTCAGTTTTATGATAATGATAATCTACATGAAAAATATCCGAGTTATGCAATCAAATCCGTTACTCCGGGAATACTGAAGGATTATGGTACAGTTCTGATAGCTGTTAATTTTTATGCCAACAACAAAAAAGGTTTATCAAACAAAGCAAGAATTTATTCGTTGTCATCAAACAGCAAAATCCACTTGTTTGAAGGAATAAATCAGGATAACACTGACGATTTTGAATCATTTACAAAAATTGAAGAACTGAAGACACAGAATGATTCTTTAATTATCACCGGACAAAAGCTTATCAACAAAAACAGAACCGAGCAGATTACTGTTTATACAGAAACTTCCAAAGAACAACTTGATTTTTCAAAGATAAAATCGTCAGCAGATTTAAAAGAAAGAAGAATAATATGTACTACAATAAAAGATGAACAGATATTTATTGGATGTCTGGACGGTTCTGTATTCAATATAGATTACAATGATAGTCTTGAAAAAGATAAACTGATTGATTGGGAACCTGCTTTCCTTACACATGCAAATCTGGTATCTATTTTCCCTGTTAAAATGGAGAATGTCAACTGGACTGACGAGCAACAACGATATCGCTTTAAAGGATATTTCAAAAACTTATAATTGAAAGGAAAAAAACATGGGTCAAAAAGAAAAAATTTATGAAACAGTCACAATGCATAATGGATTAAAAATGCTTTCAGCGCTTCCAATTAATAATACAGGTATTGCTGAAGCTTATTACACCATCAGAGACAATCAGCTTGGCAACTCTAAGGGAGATTGTGCTCCGTTTTCCTGCAATATATATAAAAAATTAGGTGTGAACGAGGGTATAAAAGATTTCAGACTCTGCTGTGACGCAATGAGAATCAATCCTGATACTGTTGTTTCAAGCCGTCTGACTTATGCAACGAATGAAGTAAAAAACATTAAAAAAGAAGATTTACAAAACTATGACATATTTGATGAACCCTCTGCTCCGCATTGTGATGGAATTATAACAGCTGAAAAAGGAATAACGATTTTTACCTACGCTGCAGATTGTGTTCTGATTAATTTTGTTGATGTCAGAAAGAAAGTAATAGGTTCTTGTCATTGTTCGTGGGGAACAACCCTTAAGGGAATTGTTCAAAGTGAAGTTGAATCTTTTACCAAACAGTATAGTTCAAATACATCAGATATTATTGCTTTTATTTGGCCCGGTATCAGTAAGGAGTTATTTGAAGTAGGGAACGAATGTTCAGATAAATTTATTGAAGCCGGATTCAGTCAGTTTGTTGATACAACTTCATACGCAAAACCTCATATTGATTTGCAAGCTGTAAATAAACATATACTTCTGAGTTGCGGTTTAGATGAAAAGAATATATATGTTCTTAATGAACTTTGTACTATGAGAGATAAAAAACTATTTCATTCATATCGGCGAGGACCAATAAATCCAGAAACTAAAGTACATCTTAATGGAATGAATGGCTGCTTCATCAGATTGATATAAATGTTTATTCCTTTTTCATGAATTCAATTTTTCAAATTCAAATTTTTTACATTTAAAAACAGGCTTGTGTTTCAACAGTGTGATACCCGCCTGTTTTTCTTTTTCAGTAAGTCAAATTTTTCAAATCGTTGCTATCCTGAACAATATATTTTGCAAGTAACCCGATTACTTTTTAGGTGTTATTTAGGTTCAGAAAATATGACTCGTAATGAAATCCAAAGGAGGACAGAAAAATTAAAAATCAATGGTTAAAATTGCAGTCAAATTCAATATCATGCTGTTGGTATCTGATGTAAAAATCATCAAAGACGACAGTTATTTTTTCGTCTCTTTTTAAAAAAATCAGGGTTTTAGGGAGCGTTCCCTAACAAGTAGTATCAGGGTGACACGAAATTTTTGTGTCCACACGATACCATGCTTGCTACTTTTCCACAGAGTAACTGAATACTATTGCATTTCTGCCCCTTATAGCACTAAAAACAGCACCGTCCGGTTAAAGACAGTGCTGTTATTTTAGTTTATCGAGTTTTTTCTGATGTGCCTGAATAGCCTGTTGTATTCTGCATCGTTCGGATTCGTTGTCAACGGACTTCAGAGCAACATTCAGACGGTCAAGCCGGTCACGGATTTTTTCCGCTGAAAGTTCCATGACCTCACCATCACGCAAAGACAGCCCGTATACAGTCAGAAGCGTGTCTTCAATGATATCATATTCAGCTTTGTTATTGGTGCAGAGTGTCAACGCCCTGACCGCTTTAAGAAACAGTTTCGCCAGAGGTTCCCCACATTGTAAGCCTTTCAGAATCTCCGTTGAAAGCTGTTCGGTCTGTCTGATATTGTCCTGATAGTGTGCATAGACTTCACGAGCCTGTTGTTGTGCCTCTTCTGTTGCCTGCTGACGCATTTCAAGAGAAGTCTTCTTCTTCCGAGCTGATAAAAGTAAAGCCTGCTCAGCGGTTTCAACGTTCTGCTGTTGCCTTGCGTATTCTTCTAAAGTCATTTAGTTACTCCTGTTTGTAATGTTTACATGTGTTTACAGTGTTTACACATGTAAACACCTATATTTAGCCTGTTTACGCATGTTTACATCATAAATTCCTATTTTTAGGTATGTTTACATCATGTTAACATTACTTTTCCTCTTCCAGTTTGACCTGACAGCGTTTAATATAACATGCGACAGCAATCTTTAAGATTCTTCCAACACTATGAGAGTGAAGAATTTCAACATAATTCCTGTTGTTTATTTGTTGCATACCGACATCAAGGGCAAGACTGAACTTCCCGTTTTCAGCATACTTCACTTCAATGACAATACCTAAAGAGCCGTCAAGAGTTTCAAGGAGTATATCGCTGTAACCGTCACCGCTTTCGACGTTTGATTTTATCGTCCAGTCACCACGATGACGGAGCAGTCCGAGAAGTATTCCGTGATAGAAGTTCTCCTTTTTGGCGATTGAAACATTCGTATCACGTACGCTTATAGTGGATTGCAAATAGAAGTTAAAAATTTTCTCAATGGTCTGACAGTCACCGTTAATAAACGCCTGACAGAACGCATCAAGCTTAGGAACATCGCTCCGGATTTTCCTGTCAAACCATACTTTTATCTGTTTCTCGAAGATATTATTGACTTCTCTGTTAGGAATACTAAGCAATATACCGCCGTTTCTGCCCTTGCCACGATTAGTAAGATAACCGGTCATCAGCATGACGCTCCAGAGGTTATCCACCGAATCATAAATATCGTCGTAGGTGAGTTCCTGATGTATTTCTTTTTCAAGAGCTCCGCCTTGTATGAGCGTTTCAAGTTCGTTGCGGACGTGAATATCCGATATATCAATAAATTTCCTGACTATACTATTTCCGCTGGTATTAGACCAGTAGTCAGCCGGTTCAGCTTCGGAGTCTGCACGCAGGTCACAGCAATAGTTGATAACGTCCCACGGACAGTATACGTCGGTTTTGCCGAATCTGTAGCCGTCATACCATTCCTTGAAAGTGTTATAATGTTCAGATAATCCGTAAAATTCTAACATATGCACAACTTCACTGTCTGTAAAGCCGAAATATTCGTCAAACTGCACATTTAGTATTGAAAAAATTCGTAAATTGTTCAGACCGGTGAAAATACTTTCTTTAGATACACGAAGACAACCGGTAAGAACGGCAAAATTCAGACAGTCATTGGTTTTGAGAGCCTGATTCAGCATATTACCAATAAGATTAGCCATTTCGTTATAGTAACCATTTTCATGAGCCTTGTCAAGCGGAACATCGTACTCATCAATCAGAATGACAACGCTTTTAGAGTAATAGTTCTTCAACCACCTCGACAACAGCCATATACTGCTACTGAGTTCGGCACTGTCGGTAGTTCCCTTGAGATATTTCCGGTACTCGTCCTTTTCGTAGTCGTCTAACTTGTCGCTGTTAAGGATATGTTTGTGACGATTAAATTCAAGCTTTATAATCTTGCTGAGCCTCGCCTTTGCCTCCTCGAAGTTCAGCCCTGAAACGCCTTTCAGACTTACGGATATGACAGGTGACCTACCCATGTACTCATTGCACAAGGCAGTTTCAGACATGATTTTAAGACCGTCAAACAGCGTTTTGTCCTGACCGACTTCAAAGAAGCATTTCAACATATCCATGTTCAGCGACTTCCCGAACCTTCGGGGGCGTGTAAAGAGATTGACTTCACCCAGATTGTTGAGTAAGTCTGCAATTATAAATGTCTTGTCAACGTAATAATAGTCATTCAGACGTATCTTTGAGAAGGATTCTATCCCTATCGGAAGTTTCAGTTTCTTTTCCATAATATTCCTCATTTCAGTATGTTTACAGATGTTTACGCTGTTTACATATGTAAACATTTATTTAAAACATAATGTTTACATACGTTTACAGTGTTTACATGATGTAAACATTATGTTAGTGACTGACTAAACAGGTAAAGAAAAAAAGTCTTCGCTGTCATCGGGTAGTTTTGTGTCAGTAAGTTCACCGTTGCTGTCATAAAACATTCCGTCAGAGACTTCAAACAGGTCAAATTGCGGATAATACTCAAAATACACAGAGAAATTTGCTTCTCCGTATCTGTTTTTGAGACAGACCAGTTCTATAAGTCTTGGATTACGCTTTTTTTCAGTTTTCACTGCTTTTCTTTTGGCAACGGTCTTTTCTTTAGCACTGAAAAGGTCACTGTTCATCACCTGCAACTGTAAGCCCCATACAACGCCTGCTGTATACTCAATCAGACCACTTTCCTTGAAACTTTCAAAGTCAACAGGTGAAAGGTAATTAGACCGGTTAAGGCTTGAAACAGCAAAAACAGTGATTTTTTCCTTCTTGCTGATTTGCTTCAGGGTCTTGACAATCTCATCAACTGCTTCTTTTGTAGTCTGCTTTTTCTCATCTGAAGGCTGGAGTATCTGAAGATAGTCCACGAAAACGACAGGACGGGTGTTATTTTTTGCGATATACCGGTGAACATAGTCACGAATAAAGTTGACATTGTTTTCAAAGTCGCCCTCAATTACCGACAATCGCTCCTGAACGTCCTGAGCGAGCTCCTGAGCGACTTTCAGTACCTGGTAAGGTAAATACCCTCTGCGCACCGACAAAGACGTTACAGCGGTGCTCACGTCGCTCTGAGCGGTACGTCGTGAAATACATTTGGAAATTATCTCAAGTCTTGACTGTTCCAGACTGAAAAACAGGACATCATTTCCCATAGATGCTATCTGGTCAGCCATCTGAACGCAGAAAGTTGTTTTGCCGAGAGAAGAAATCGCCCCTATAATGTATAAATCAGGATAAAGATTGCCGATAATGGCATCAATGTTACTGAAACCTGTCTTTAAATGGCGATATTTCTTCAGTTCTTCGATTTCGTCACTCATGATTGTGTTGATGTAGTCTGTCGTACTGTCGGGGTGTCGTAACCTTGAAAATTCCGCTACAGAACGCCTTGTAACATCTTCTACAGCAAGGCGGAACTTTTTACGGTCTGCAACAAGAGCCTCATTAGGGTCTTTGAAGCCTCCGCATATGTCGGAACAGAAAAAATCAATGTTCAAATCCGTGAGAGCCTCTGAGAGCGTCCCTGTAGCCTCTCTACCGGCTTTGTCGTTATCGAGGCATATAACTATACCCCTCTTTGTTCCGTCGCTCCTGAGGCGTTCTGAGAGCCTCAGAGCGTTTGATGTGCTGTTAAGGGCGATTGCATCATGTCCGATTTCAATTAAAGACAAAGCATCAAAAAAGCCCTCGACAACAAAGACAACACCGTTGCCGTTTTGTAGCGATTTAAGGTTGAAAATATCAGCTCTTGCACCTTTAGGGTTGACTTTTGCAAACTCCTTGATGCCGTCGATAGCCCGTGCGACATAGTGAGATTTGCAGGTAGGAAGAATAATTCTTGCCCTCGGGTGTCTGAGTTCACCGACACCACCGGGAGCATTGGCAGGGTCTGAAAAGTTATCGAAGCCCACACCGTAATTTATGGCTGTTTCAAGCCTTATTCCCCTGTTAGAAAGATAATTTACAGCCTCTTTCGACTGTTTCAGATTCTCAGTGCATTTACTGTAATATTTTGTGAAGTCATATTCATATGCCTCTGAGAGCGTCTGTAATGCCATTTTTTGACGTTCTGTTTCCGGTAAGATAATTTGACCTTGTGAAGCATTGACCGCCCTTGTAGAGCTTTGTAGCCCCCTTAAATGCGATGTCTGCTTTTCAGTTGGCAGAAGATTGTATTTTTTTCAAGTTCTTCAACAATCAGAGGGAAGTCAGAACGACAGTCAAGATTGTTCATTTTTGCAAAAATCGTGAAAATATCGCCTTTTTCACCGCAAGCAAAACAGGTATATGTGTTTGTTTCCGGATAAATAGTGAAAGCTCCGGTTCTGTTCCGACCTGTTCCGCTGTTGCAGAAAGGGCATATATACTGATTTCTGCCTTTGGATTTGCCTGTGATTTCCTGAATATAATCAATCAGGAAAGGTTTTAATCTGTCATTGTTATCCATGTTGTTTCCTTTCTTCCCCTCGGAGTTTCAAATAAAAGGAATTTTTTTATCTCTCTAGTGTGCTGTATCGTTGAAAATTAATCTAATACAGGATAAAGTGAAACAA
>CAMWYX010000053.1 GCA_947178575.1 uncultured Ruminococcus sp.
TCGCCTCTCTCTATCCTTCTTTAGATTAATTTTCATTGTGTCAGTACACTAGATTGTTGAACGTTCTTTTGGCTAGCTTGATAAATGCCGTCGTCTCTGGAAAAATTGTGAACGTAAATTACATAATTCTTTTCAAATGGTCAATTTAGCTTTTATCCGTATTATTCTTAAAAGATACTGAACAGGCTCTTAAAAACGTCTTTATGTGCGTTGCACTTTTAGGCGGGGGAGTATGTCACAAAGAACTATAAATATTTCAGTTCGCATCAATACCAATCATGCTTTTCGTCACGGTTAAGTGCCTCAATCTGTTTCATTTCCTCATTAGATAAATTGAATCCAAACAGATTAAGATTTTCCTTGATATGGTCTGGATTGCTTGAACCAGGAATTACAATTACATTTCTCTGTAAATTCCAACGAAGAATCACTTGTGCCGCCGATACATTATGTTTCCTGGCAATGGCGTTGATTGTTTCATCTCTGAGCAGTTCAGCAGTATATCCTCGGCCTCCGAGCGGATACCAACCTTGCACAACAATGCCAAGCGACTGAATATACGGTACGACTTCAATTTCCTGATAATAGGGGTGTATTTCATTTTGTACCAGAGCCGGCATAATTGAAATCTGTGGCAAAAACTCTTTTAATTCCTCAATATACCAGTTGGAGAGTCCGATTGAACGAATTTTTCCGTCAGCGACAGCCTGTTCCATAGCCTTATAAGCTTCTATATCATTTGCTCCGGGATGATGAAGAAGCATAAGGTCGATGTAATCAACATCAAGTTTTTTGAGTGCTTCGTCAATTGCATTTGCTGCATCTGCATACTGATTGGGATAGAGTTTTGTTTCTACAAAGATTTTCTCTCTGGGGATACCTGATTGTCTGATACCCTTGCCTACAGATTCTTCATTGTGATACATATACGCTGTATCAATAAGTCTGCCGCCGCTTTGAAGTTCAGCGATAACAGAATTAATACAGTCATCATCAAGCAGACTATATGTGCCAAGTCCGAGAATCGGCATTTCATATCCGCTGTTAAGCATAACGGTTTTGTTTTCCATATCAAATACTCCTGTTTTACTTTCAAGAGAAAATGTAATCGATATACTGCCTGTTCCAAAAATTTCTTTTAATTCTTTTTGTGTGATATTATCTATTTTACCGAGTTTTGTATATGACCATGAGTTTGTATCATAAAAAATCGTTATCTGATTTCCCTGATACAGCATTATATCACCGGCTTCTGTTGAAATATATTCGTCAGATTTCGGCAAACTCTGTGGCAGTCTGCCGACTTTTTCAAAATTTCCGTAATCGTTTAATTCAATTGTAAGCGGTTCTGATTTTATTAATTCGGCAAATGCCTTGGCTGAAGAATTATCTGCGAGAGTTGCTGTAAGAAGATGCCCATTAACTTCAATATTCATTTTAGTTTCAGTCTCCTTTTCGGATGTTGAAATATTTTCATTAACTTTCCGTCTCATAAGGCATAAATCAAATGTATCCCATATACCATTATCATCAAGGTCATATGATTTGTCGTTTAAATTTTCCTGTGTGGGTTTTGCGAGCAGAAAATCCTGTAAGTTATTCAAATCCTGAACGGTAAAATTTCGCTGTAAAGCATCTGAAACAGTTGAAGTTGGCGGTGTAACAGCGGTACTGTCCGCCGTTTTTCCACAGCCGTTAATTCCGAATATTCCTGTCAGTGCCGTCAATGAAGCAAACATAGAAAGTATCAGTCTTTTCATAGTCATCTCCCGTATATTTTAATTATTTCAGATACTCATAATAGAAACTTTCAAGCTTGTCGAACGGAATAATATCCACACAATCATATAAATCGGTGTGAACAGCATTTGGAATAATAAGCAGTTCCTTGTTATCGCCTTTAAGATTCCTGAAGGCATCTTCGCTGAAATAACGGGAATGTGCTTTTTCTCCATGAATTACAAGCACAGCACTGCGGATTTCATCGGAATACTGCAGAATAGGCATATTCATGAATGAAAGTGCGGAAGTAGTATTCCAGCCGCCGTTTGAGTTAAGAGAGCGTTTATGATAGCCACGGTTTGTTTTATAATAATCATAATAATCTTTTACGTAGAAAGGTGCATCTTCCGGGAGAGGGTCGACAACGCCTCCGCCGAGCTGATAGCTTCCGCTTTTGTAATCTTCGGTTCTTTGTGCATTGAGAATCTTACGCTGTTCGTAGCGTGAATCTTCGTCCATGGAATCAAAATAACCTCTTGCATTTACACGGGTCATATCGTACATGGTGGAAGCGACAGTTGCTTTGATTCGTGTATCAATGGCAGCTGCGTTAATTGCCATTCCACCCCAGCCACAGATACCGAGAATACCTATGCGTTCAGAGTCAACATTATCCTGCACGGAAAGAAAATCGACTGCTGCCGAAAAATCTTCTGTGTTGATGTCGGGAGATGCTACATATTTCGGCTGTCCTCCGCTTTCACCGGTAAAAGACGGGTCAAAAGCAATTGTCAGAAATCCACGTTCTGCAAGTGTCTGTGCATATAATCCTGATGATTGCTCCTTAACAGCACCAAACGGTCCGCATACAGCGATTGCAGGCAATTTACCCTCTGCGTTTTTCGGCTCATACAGGTCTGCTGCGAGCGTAATTCCATAACGATTATGGAATGTAATTTTTCTGTGATTTACCTTTTCGCTTTTCGGGAATGTTTTGTCCCATTCTTCGGTTAAAATTAATCTCTCATTTTCCATATTACTTTACCTCCAGTGATTTTTTTAGTGTGTAGGTGAAATAGTCAAGACAGTCGATTTGCTTATCATATTTGTGAACGCTGTCAAGAAGTTTTTTTCGATGAGATACAAGAAACTTTTCCAATACTGTAAATTGTCTTTTGTCAAGCATTTGCAGGCATTCTGCAATACTTTTTTTGTCAAGACCGGCATCGGTCAGATTCTCAGTTATGACAGCGACTTTATCAGTTGCCAGTGCCATTTCATCACCTCCATGTTTCTGTGATTCAAGTATAGCACAGAATTAAGAAAATGTAAAATACCTGTTTTGAATCGTTTGTAATTCTTTACAGGAATGACAAAATGTGATATAATAGAAGTATCATTATACGGAGGTACACTATGGAAATCAGAGTATTACGCTATTTTATGGAAATTGCAAGAGAGGAAAATATGACAAAAGCAGCAGAAAGACTGCATATTTCACAGCCGTCACTTTCAAAAGAGATAAAAAAACTGGAGGAGGAACTTGGACATTCTTTATTTATCCGTACCAATAAAAATATGCGTCTGAATAATGAGGGAATGCTCCTGCGAAAGCGTGCATCGGATATTCTTGCAATGGTTGACAAAACCACTGAAGAATTTAATCTGCTTGACAGCATTACCGGCGGAGAGATACGAATCGGCTGTGCGGAAAGTATTCAGATAAAATATCTTGCCCGTGCAATAAAATTATTCAGGGAAAAATATCCGAATTTTATTTTTCACATTTTCAGCGGTGATACAGAACCCGTTGCAGAACGTCTTGACCGTGGACTGCTTGATATTGCAGTAATTGTTGAACCGCCAAATTTATCCAAGTATAATTATCTTCCTGTTCCCGGAAGTGACAAATGGGGAGTTGTTATGCGTCGTGACAGTCAGCTTGCCGAAAAATCAGTTCTGACTTTTGATGACATATACGGACTTCCGCTTTTTACTTCCGAACAGTCAATCAAGGCTGATTTTCCCAGATGGTGCGGAGAAAATGCAGAAAAGTTAAATATTGCGGGAACGTTTAATCTTGCGTTCAATGGTTCTGTGTTTGTCCGTGAGGGATTGGGCTATCTTCTGACATTTGAACATCTTATCAATACAAGTGAAGAAAGCGGTCTTTGCTTTCGGCCTATCGTTCCTTTGCTTGAAACCAAAATGTATATCATATGGAAGAAGTATCAGGTTTTTTCACCTATTGCAGAACTCTTTCTGAAGAACTTAAAAGAAAATCTGCTATAAAAATGTCCGAAATCTTTTCTTGTTGTATCATATCCCTGTGGATTTGTAAATTTAATTCGGAAAATCCGATAAAAACAAGTTAAATTCCGACATGAATCAGACGAGAATAAGAAAACGCATTGACTTTGAAAAAAAAAGGGAGTATAATATAACCAAAGCACGGGAGATAAGATGAAAATAACGAAAAGCTCCTGTAATCAATAAATTATTTGGCAATTTATTAAATCCAGCTTAAACACTTTGAAATCAAGATTTTAATTAATTCAGTGATAAGAGTTGCCGAAATCAGAAAGGACGAATTTTATGAAAGGTTCAATAAGAAAACGCAGTTTAAAGAGAATACTTGCTTTTGTATCAGCATTATCAATGATGGGAAGTTTCTCACAGGCAATCGGCGCATCTACATTTCTTTCATACAATGTCATTTCAGCTGCTGCAGAAGATAACGGCGACGACATTCAGGAAGAAAAATACAGCAAAATTGATATTGAAATTTCAAATCAGATGGATTTGAACAGACAGGTAAATTGCACAGTAAGTGTTTTTGATGCTTCCGGAAAGAATATACTTCCGAATAATACTGTTGTTACAGTAGACGGTGTAAAAGATTCCGTTACACCGTTCAGCACAGGATTTATCAAAAACGGTACATATACAGTTGTAATTGAAGCTCCTGGTTTTAAGAAATTTGAACAGGAAGTATCAAAATTCGACAATATGGTATGCACAGTAAAAGTTACCCTCGGTTTTCAGAGAGGCTATATTTACAGAGATGAATACAAGAAAACGGCTGACGGTCAGATAGAACTTAAAGAGGATAATACTCCTGTAATAGAAGTTGCAAAAAGCGACAGTCACCCCGGAGTTATGGTATACGGCGATGTAGACGGCAACGGCGAAATCGGTATGGACGATGCAACATCTCTCCTCAGAGCTATTGATTATTCTCTCAGAAATAACGGAGCATTTGAAAAAGGATATGAAAGTTTAAATGCCGATTTGAACTGCGACGGTGAAGTAAATCTTGCTGATTTGACATTCTTTACAAACAGCTATACCGATACCCGTGACTGGGAAACAACAGCAAGTATTGAAAAAGAAATGTCCGAAGCATACAAAATAGCTGCTCTGAACAAGGCAAAGGCTTCAGAAGGTACAGCTATAGTAGAGGGAAGTGCTTCACTGGCAGATTTGATGAAAAATTCAGGCACACAGAATAACGAAACAGCAGAACAGCCAAAAATGTTATTACAGCCTGCACCGGTGATGATTCCGGTAACCGATAAAAATGGCGAACCCGTCTTTGACGAGGACGGAAATCAGGTATTTGAGGAGGGAGAAATTCCGGAACTTTCAGAAGATAATCCTGCCGGTGTTGACCTGGATGTTGAGAACGTAAAGGAACTCAGTTTCGGTACAAACGCCAATGAGGGCTGGATTGACGTTGAAGTGGAAGAAGGAAAATTTGTTAAAGTTCCTTTCAGTGCCGGAAGTGATGCATGGGTCGGAGATGATGAATCCGATGATAACGGAGGTGTAAGCAGTGAAATAAAACATCTGGTTCAGAGTACAGTAAGCGTTAAAATTGATGAATCAGGTAATATTAAAATTGATTTGGGAAATCAGATTGCTGTCAAGAAAATTTCTCTCAAGATTTCAAAGGTTAAAAATTCAACTCTTGCTGAAATCGCATCTGTTGAAATGCTCAACGGAATGGAATCCAGACTGGCACCACCGGAAATAGACTATCCAACAAATGTTAAGGTTATACAGAATCTGAAAGTACCTGACGACAAGGCAAAAATTGAAGTAACATGGGATAAGCCGAGAAACGGAACAGGAAAATACGAATATGAAGTATCTACAAGTCCGGCACTCAGAGCAGACGGAAGCTTTTCTTCCACAATTGCTAAAAATGTAGTTGAAACCGATAATTTTTCACTTGAGTCGGAACACGGAAACTTCAAACTTATCAAGGTAAACACAACATATTATGTACACGTTCGCTGTGTCGGTGAAAGCTATAACAGTTCATGGTCTGATGCTGCAACAGTTGAAACAAAGTCAACAACTGTACCCGATAAGCCTGATTATATTTTCGGAGCAGGCGGATATCAGAGTATAAATGTTACATGGGGTGCTGATAAGACAAACAGTGCCACAGGTTATAAGCTTTACTATGCAAGCAAAGAGGAAATTGATGAAAAAGGAAATTCAGCTTATAAAGAGGTGGTAGCCGGTAAAACAACAAGCTATCCGCTTACAATGCTGGAAGATAAAAAAGAATATAATTTCTATGTGGTAGCTTATAATGAGCATGGCGACAGCAATCCGTCAGATATAAAGAGCGCACAGACAACTGTCGTAACACCTATTGAGATGCATAAATACGGCGCTATCAATATGGACGATGAAGGAAATACAGGAAGCACACATATTGTTTCTGCTACAAGAAACGGCGGTGATTCTGCCGGTAATGCAATTGATGCTATGAATTCAAGCGGACAGAAGACAGCATGGTCTGTTGTTGACGGCGACCAGGCTTCATACTATGCAAAGACCACATGGGACGACGGCGGATTCAACAATCTTGGCGGAAACGGTATCACATACGAATTTGATGATGTATATGAATTTGGTTCTGTTGCTGTTTCAAGACCATACGGCGAGACAAATTTCACATACACAAAGGTTAGATACTGGAACGAAGACGGTACTTCCAAAGAAATTGCTATCTACGGCAATCAGTGGAAAACCGATGCTAATGGCAGAGGATACCATGTTATAAAGTTCCCGGAGAAAATCACTACAAGAAAGATTCAGATAGGTTTTGCAAATTCATGGGTACAGCCGGCTTTGATTGCATATTCGGAAATCCATTTCTATGCTTATGATTACGCAATGGAAGAAATCCTGAATCTGTATATTGATGACCTCCACACAGTTCTCAAGGACGATGTTACTCAGGAAACTATTGACAATCTCCGTGAGAAAATAAATACACCCGACAGCATATCAGGCGAGTTTAATCCTGAAAAAGAAGCACTGGAGCGTGAACTCGACACAGCTGAAAAGATACTCAATGCAGAGCAGATAAGCAAGGCTGTTGAAATTCATAACGGTATCACAACATATGACCCGACAGACGGTAAGTCCAGAAATTACAGCGGACTTAATGCATGGCAGCCCCTCGGCGTTTCAGTAGGTACAAACACAGAAGTAACAATTTATGTAGGAAGCGACAAGAAGAAAACAGGCGAAAGCACAGAACTCCGCCTTATCTGCACACAGTACAATTCCGAATCAAACGGTGTTGAACTTGACGGAGCAAATCTTAAAATCGGAGCAAATACATTTAATCTCACAAAAGGAAACGTAGCTGATGCCGAGGCAGGCGGTTCACTTTATATCCAGTACTGCGGAGGCGTTGATTCGCAGATACACTATTCAGTACGTGTAACAGGCGGTACGGAAATTCCGGTGCTTGACCTTTACAATGTAACAGACAGAATGGAGCGTCTCAACAGAGCAGCAGATTATGTGGAAGCTCTTGAAGCACACGTTGCCAATACAGAAGCAGAGCATAACAGAATCCATAAAGGTGCAACATTCAAAGGAAATAAAAACACAAAACTTGATTATGATTATAATGAAAAGACCTGTATCGCAGGAGCTGCTGAAATTCTCGGTGATACAATGATGTATTCACTGCCGGCATCTCAGATACTCGCAGGTCTGGGAAAAGGTTCGGTTGAAGCACGTGCTGAAAAGCTCGTTCAGTCAATGGATTCAATGGAAGACATGATGAAACTTTTCTATCAGCATAAGGGTATGAGTGCAGATGCTGCAAACGTAGTAGACCGTATTCCGAACAGACATCTCAATATTCGTTATCAGAGAATGTTCTCAGGTGCGTTCATGTACGCAGCAGGAAACCACATCGGTATTCAGTACGGTTCGGCTTCCGGAATGGTTAATTCTCCGTCTGTAAAGTCAAAGAAAAACGGTCAGTACGTCAGTGGTTCATATTTTGGTTGGGGAATCGCTCACGAAATCGGTCACAATCTCAACGATTCAAGCTATGCAGATGCTGAAATCACAAACAACTATTTCTCACTTCTTGCTCAGTCGGAGGACAAGAACGAGGGGTCAAGACTTAACTATAACAACATCTTCAAGAAAGTTTCTTCCGGCACAAAGGGCAAGGCAGACCAGGGAACACAGCTCGGTCTTTACTGGCAGCTCCACCTTGCATATGATAAGGACTACAACTTCAAGACTTATAATACAAATGCTGAAATTCTCGAAAATCTTTTCTATGCAAGAATGGACACATACTCGAGAAATCCCTCCAAAGCTCCACAGCCGGAAGAAATTGCTCTTACACTCGGCGGAGGACAGGAACAGAATCTTATGCGTCTTGCGTGTGCAGCAGCAGAGAAAAATATTCTTGAGTTCTTTGAGCGTTGGGGTATGACTCCGGACGGAACTACACGTCAGTACGCATCACAGTTCCCGAAAGAGACAAGAGCTATCATGTATGCAAACGAAGATTCAAGAGTTTACGCAATGGGAGGAGAAAGCCCGCTCACAATCAATGAAGACGGCACTTCGGCTTCAGTAGTAATAGACAACGTTGGCGTAAGCGTTGGCAGAGGAGCAGAAGCAAACAAAGTTGAACTTTCAATCAAAGTTTCCGATGTAATGCCGAAAGAAGATATTCTCGGATATGAAATAGTACGTTGTACTATATCAGGCGGAGATGTAAAGGAAACTCCGATAGGATTCACAACAAAGCCTGAATTTACAGATACAGTTACATCATTCAACAACCGTACAGTATCATATAAGGTTACACTTATCGACCAGTATCTCTGCCGTTCAGTAGCGTTTGTTACAGATATGGTTAAGATTCAGCACGACGGAAGCCTTGACAAGACATACTGGAACATAAGCACAGACGGTCTGAAAGCAGAAGAAATAGTTCATGACGCTGAAGAAGATGAGATGTCATGTTCACGTACAATCATCAGCCCTGCTGCATCGGCTATCGACAACAATCTTAAGACAGTTTACGAGCCGGAAGTAACAGCAGATAATGCAGAAATCATTATGAATTTCAATGAGTCGCTCGTAGTAACAGGAATGAAGTACACAGCAGGCAATAAGGAAAATTCCGTAGGCGAGTACAAGGCTTACGTAATGAATGAAGCCGGCACTAACTGGGTTGAAGTAGCAGAAGGAAGATTAAACGGAAGCGAAACAGTTTACTTCACAAATTCTGACGACAAGTACATCAGCACTTATGACACAACAGCAGTAAAATTTGAAATTCTCAATCAGAACGGCAAAAATATTTCAATCGCAGAACTCGATGTTCTCGGCGTAACAGGCGATAACGTTGATTTCCGCAAAGACGGTGAAAAGGCAGAAGCAGCATTCGGTATTCTTTCGGAAGATTACAGATACGGCACAAAGGAAAACCAGTTTATTCCTGAAGGTTCACTCGTATTCACGGGTTCTTATACAGGAAATCCGGCTTACAATGCAGTTATTCTCTTTGACGAAAACGGAAATATCGTTGGCGGAACAGGAAATGATGATGAGGGTGAATCAAATCAGATTATCCTCGCAGATGTTCCGGAGGGTGCACTCATTACAGACGTTCCGGACGGAACATGGATATACTGGGTTAATCCGGAGGATATTGACGAAATGTACTGGCCGGAAAAGGTTCGTGTTGAACTTTACAGAGTAAATAATGCTCTTACAAATGAGGGTCAGCGTATCGTAAGTGATTCACTGTTTGAAAAACTGGCATCTAAGGATAAGATTGCTCCAATCAGCCTTGGCGGAAACGTAGATTATATCGTTGAAACCAATACTTCAAAGTAATAGAGACATAATAATGATTTAAAATAAATCCCGCTTGTTTGTTTCACATTCAGGCGGGATTTTTGCAATCAGTTATTCATATTATATG
>CAMWYX010000054.1 GCA_947178575.1 uncultured Ruminococcus sp.
CGTGAATATGTTGTATATATGTTTTTGTGCAAAATGCTGAAAATAAATATCGTAAAAATTCGTTTACGAAAAATATAGATTTTTTCATAAAAAAGAGTTATAATAATAACAGCTTGTATTTTCAGGAAATTTCTGTCTGAGAACAGGCTGTATATTTTTTTGATAGGAGTTTTTTTATGACTGTTTTTGATTTTGTTTCGGCAGTATCTTCCGGCAGGCTGGATTCTGATTTTTCGCAGTTATACGGCGGTTCTGACAGGGAAATTCTGAGGCAGAGAACACGCTTTCTCAGCATTTCGGAGCAGTTTTCACGGCTTTTTCCGGAGCGTAATGAAATACATATTTTTTCAGTTCCGTTCTGCACTGGAATCGCCGGAAATTCTGTTTCCGGACAGCATGGAACAGTGATTTCGTCGGCTGTCAGCCGTGATATTATCGCCGTTGCTGGTTTTCATAATGATAAAGTGGTTCGGATATGTTTAGAGGGTCATGAAGTTGAGGAAATAAAATTATCTGATATTGCCAATAAAAAAGATGAAACTGAAACTATAGGCAGTGCAGTACTCAGAATTATTTCGGAAGCATTAAATCAGGGTATGCAGATTACCGGATTTGATATTTTTATATCTTCTGATATTCCGGAATATGATATTATTTCTCCGGCTTCGGCATTTGAGGTTCTTATTTTATCGGTAATTGAATCTCTATGCGAAAAATATCCTGATATTACCGGATACAGCGGAGACAGATATATTTCTGAAAAATTTTTGTGCAGAACCGGAGGAATTGTTTCGGCTGGCTTTGAAAATCCGGAAACTTTGCAGATACAGAAAATTGAAAGCGATATTTATTCAAGCGGTTACAGTCTTTGTGCCGTCCGAATCTGTGATTGTTCTGAAATAAAATTTTCAGAATATACAGGGCAGGCTGTAAAAGTTAAAAACAGTATTTTTACCGGTTATGCCAATGAATCCGGATTGAAAGAAATATCCGCACTTAAACGGAATGACCTGAACGAATTTTTCAGATTGGTTAATGAATGGGGATTTTATTCCGCATATTTATGCGACATCTGTTCGGTAAAGTCCGGAAGTGATAATATTTTTTTACCTGCACTTACAGCGAGCAGGAAAATTCTTAACGGCTGTGGAGCTTCACAGATTTGCGTAAAGGATTCTGTTGGAATTGTTCAGGCATTTGTTCCGTCCTATATGGTTAAAAGATATATTTGTGAAATGGAAAAAATATTCGGAAAAGGAAGCTGTTGTGTATTCTCGCTGAGAAAGACCGGAGCAACGGAAATTAAAATATAACGGAGGGATATTATGTTCAGACGTAAAATTCCAGATGACGGCATAATGCGTCTCATACCGAAACGGCGGAAAGGTATTCTGAGATTAATTTTCAGTCGTCTTTTTATAATTGTATTGATGCTTGCACTTCAGGTACTTATTTTGATTTCGATGTACTATATATTCCGGGATATTCTGCCTTATGCCAGCCTGTTTTTCGAGGTTTTTTCACTTGTTATGATAGCGTGGCTGTTTAACTGCGAAATGGATTCCACAGCTAAACTGACATGGCTCATGATATTTATGCTGTCTCCCGTTCCGGGAACTCTTTTGTTTTTTCTTACACAGAAAGATTTCGGAAACTATGCAATAAAAAAGCGAACTTCCGAACTCAACCGCATGACAAGACATAAAATCAAGCAGGATAAGGAAGTTTTCCGGCGTGAAGAACTTAATAGTTCCGGAACTGATGATTTATGCCGTTATCTCAACAGGACAGGCTGTTTTCCTATTTATAACTGCTGTGATGTTCAGTATTTCCCGAGCGGTGAAGAAAAATTCGCTGCACTTATTGAGGAACTCGAAAAGGCGGAAAGTTTCATATTTATGGAATATTTCATTATTGCAGAGGGATATATGTGGGGAAAGATTCTTGAAATACTTAAAAGAAAAGCAGAAAACGGCGTTGAAGTCCGTGTTATGTATGACGGAATGTGCGAAATGTCAACGCTTACTCATGATTATCCTGAACGAATGGCAAAACTTGGAATAAAATGCAAGGCGTTTGCTCCTATAATGCCTTTTCTTTCAACGTATTACAATTATCGTGACCACAGGAAAATACTTGTAGTAGACGGAAAGACGGCATTTACCGGCGGAATAAATCTTGCCGACGAATATATAAACAAGCGTGAACGTTTCGGACACTGGAAAGATACTGCTGTAATGATAAAAGGCGAGGCAGTCAGGAGCTTTACACTGATGTTTCTGCAGATGTGGAGTATTGACGAAAAAAATCCCGATTTTGACAAATGGATTGTTGCGCAGAATGAAAAATTCCCTGAAAACGGATATGTCATGCCGTATTCAGATTGTCCGCTTGACGGTTACAAGGTCGGAGAAAATGTTTATATGGATATTCTCAATCGTGCGACGAGTTATGTTCATATCATGACACCATATCTGATTATTGACGGCGAACTTGAAAATTCACTTAGATTTGCGGCGGAGAGGGGAATAGATGTCAAGATAATTTTACCGGGGATTCCGGATAAAAAAGCTGCATATGCTCTTGCAAAGACGCATTATAAATCGCTGATAAAAGCCGGTGTTAAAATTTATGAATATACTCCGGGATTTGTTCATTCAAAAGTATTTGTATGCGATGATGAAAAGGCTGTTGTCGGCACGATAAATCTTGATTATCGCAGTTTGTATCATCATTTTGAATGTGCATCGTATATGTACCGGACGGGCTGTATAAGGTCGATTGAACGTGATTTTCAGGATACGCTGAAAAAATGCCGTGAGGTAACTCCCGAAACGATAAAGAACGAGAAACTTTTTTATAAAATTTGGGGGCGGATTCTTAAATTTGTAGCTCCTTTATTCTGAAATAAAAAAACGAAAAGAGTCCCGCCGAAGCGGGGCTTTTTTCGTTATATCATTATATTTAAGAGGTTATCTTGTTTTGTATTACTTTTTAACAGGAAGTTCCTTTACCACACCGGCATCATACATCTGGATAGTCAGTGCATCTACTGCAGATATACCGGCTACACCGTCAACGTCGGCATTTGCCTTGCCGTTTTCTGTGAGATTATATTTATCTTTGTTTCCGATATACTGGAGGAGAAGTGTAGCATCTGCAACAGAAATTTCACCGTCGCAGTTTGTATCGCCTGCAAGTGTTACGGATACGTCAGGAACTTCCGGATTTGTCGGCTCAACAACAGGAGCATCAACTGTAAGTTTCATGTTATCCATACAACCGCCGTCTGTCTCGAACGTTGCCGAAAGTTTTGTGTAAAGTTCTTCACCTGTAGCTTCTGTGAGATTGTACTTTCCGTCCGGAATATATGAAAGTGAAGAGTTTGTATCAAAATCGGGGTATTTGTTGTTGTTGGCTACCTTTTCACTTCTGCTTGAAACATCTACGCCCTGATATTTAGCACCTTTTTTAAGGCTTATACGTGCATCGTTGTAGCTCTTGAATACACCGCCTGAACCTGCATCAAGTACAGGGTCTTTACACTGGTTTACATAAGCATTGTACTCTGAGAAGATATAGGAGTTAGCTCTTACGCTTGCACAGTAGCTTGACTGTCCGTCAAAAACGTTGTTGTACATATGGATATTAGCCTGACGTGCGAGCGGACCTCTTGATTCGCAGTTTTTCCAGTAGTTATGGTGATAGGTAAGGTTATACTGAATGCTTGTATCCGATGAACCTACAAGGTTGGTCTTGTGGTAACCCTCATAGTAGCAGTAGCTGTTTGTGAAGTACTGACCACGTTTGAAGTCGCAGGCACCGTCGCCCTCCGATTTGTCGGATTCGGCAGGGTTTGAAATCTTCGGAACATAGAATTCACAGTTGTGAATCCAGCATCTTTCAACGGAAGCCGTAAGTTTTGCCTTGTCGCCTGAGCCTTCCTGAACACCTTCCATACCGATACAGTCTTCCGGAACGTTTCTGAATGCGATATTTCTTACCTCGAAACTTTTGCCGAGTTCCGGAGCAGATGATTCGGCCATGAAATGGAATCCCCAGCCGTTGACGGTTGCATCGTTGCCTACGCCCTCGATAGTAATATTCTTACCGGATTTCATTCTTGCCATAAATCCGTTATCGCCTACAGAACCTCCGCAGTCTGTCGAATCGTAAACTGTAAGACCTTCAGGGGCTGTAACGTTGCCGATGATTCTGATTACAAGCGGAGTACCGTCCTCGGCAATTTTCTTGATAATGCCCTGATTTGTATTTGCCTTTGAACCGCCGTTGGAAGTTTTTCCGCCTCCTACGTCCTGACCTACAGAGTTAAGGATATTGCCTATACCCTTTACTGTAGTTCCGTCCTTTGAGGTAAGGGTTACTGTGTTCTTGTTTTCTTCTGTGATGTAAAGAATCTTTGCATTTGCCTTTATTTCGCCGCCGTCAGTGTAAGCACCTACACCGTCGCTGTAATTGAAGTGAGCGTAACCGGAGCGGTCTTGTTTGCCTACAACGATACCAGGCTGTGTAATCTTGCCCTTTGATGTTTCGAGAGTGATTGAATAAGTACCGGGTTTGAGTCCGAGGAGGTCAACTCTTGCTCCCTCTTCAACATCTCTTACGAGATATTTGAAATCATCGCCCTCAAGTTTTCCGGAAGACGCACCGGAATACGACACTGCTGTTACATCGGCATCTTTGATACCGGAGCATACGAGATATGCCATTTCGTTCCAGCCTCCGGCGTAAACTACTTTCACATCGCCTGAGGGTGTCACGGCAGGAGGATTTGTAGGCTGAACTGTTGTGACAGTTACTGACGGCTTGTTGGTTGCGGTGGGAGTTGTCTGCTGAGGTGTTCCGGCAGTTCCGCCGAATACCATATAGAAAAGATTTATTGAATCGCCCTTTGTGATTGTGTGTGAACCCGATTTGAGGTCTGCGGAAACTATTCCGTTTGAATCTGTGGTATAGTTTGTACCGTCAATCTTAACTTTCTTGCCGGCTTCTGTTGAGCCGAATACAAGGGTAAGTTTTCCGTCAGAGCCTGCATTGAATGAAATGCTTGTGGCGGATTCCATTTTAAGGCACTGAGTAAGATTCTTGTCGTCATAGCTTGCAGTACCCTTTGAGGTTGAAAGGCTTCCGGTGATTGTATAGAACGAACTGTTCAGACCGTTTGCCGTGAAGTCGTGAACCTGACCTCCGGAAACAACAGGAGCTGACGGATTGGCAGTTGTCTGAGCCGGCTTTGTCTGTGTTGTCTGAGGAGGTGTTGTTACAGAGGGGGCAGAACCGTTGTTCTTGAATCCGCTTCCTACAGAAACTATAGAATCATCATATGCCACAAGAGCGGCTTTGAGTGCTTCGTCTACTTCATAGCTTTGGTCGTCAGCTTCTGTGAATGTCCATTTGAAATCGCCACCGTCAACACGTCCTGCCTTTGATGTCACAATTGCCGGAACATCTTCGGGAGCATCAGGAGTATAGCTGTACATAACGCTTGATGTATCGAAATTGTTGTATGATGTTCCGCCTTTTTTGGTTTTTACGCTGTCCGGAACTGTTTCGTCTCTTGAAGAAACCTCGTAGGAATCAAAATCCGTGTTGTCGTCAGAATATTTAACATATCCTTTGCCACCACTGACAATATTGTTATATGACTTTATGATACCGCCGGCTTCACCTGAGAAAGTACCGCCCGTAGCTATATCCGAACCCTGTTCGGAAGAGAGCATCGGGTATTTGCAGTTACGGAAATTGTTGTTCTCAACGAATGCAGAAGCTCCGAGAGTAACGCCGACACCGTATTTTGCATTTCCGTCGAAGTAGTTATTATAGATGTGAACCGAGCAGGTTCTGATTCTCGGGTGACGTGAATCGGAATGGTCATACCAGTTATGATGATATGTGATGTAATTGTCTGTTGATTCGCCTTTCATTCCCTGAAGATTGCACTTTCCGTTATCGAAGAAGTGGTTGTAGGAATGAGTTACATACGTGGACAATTTTGTATCGAGTGCACCGTCGCCCTTTACCTGGTCGGCATCACTTCCGGCATCACCGTAGAAGAAATCGCAGTTGTGAACCCATATATGATTATTGTTCTGCTGAAGTCCGCAGTCGTCGCCCTCTTCGCTGTTGCAGTTCATGAAGCCGATATTTCTTACCTCAACGTTTGAACAGTTTTTCATTACGAGACCGAAACCGTTGAAAGTTGCATCGTTTCCGATACCTTCAATAGTCATTCCGGCGGTTACCGTATCAATCATAAGGTCGCCCTTGGGCATACCGTCGGGGTCGGTGATGTTTCCGATGAATCTGACAGCCATAGGTCTTGACTCTTTGCCCTTTTTATAGCCTGTTATGATAGCCTGAACGCCTGTAAGAGTGGAAGCTCCTTTTCCTGTGGAATCAATATCGGCTGTTACGGTATTTTTATTTTCCTCGGTTACATAGATTACGATAGCATCGCTTCTGAGCGTACCGTCCTCGTTGTATGCACCGGAAGAAGTTCCGTTCACGAATCCGAAACCGCTTCTGTCGTGAGCATAGGCGTCAGCGTTTGCAGTACCGGCTTTTGAGGAATCCTCCTTGCCGTTGATTACGGGAACGATTGTCATTGTGTGACTTCCTGCTGTAAGACCTACAGCATCGGCTCTCATATAACCGCTGTATTCTCTGATAAGTTCGGAATCAATCTGTACGCCGTCAACATATACATTGTAGCCGGAAGCACCCGAAACAGAGCCCCATGTAGCATACATACCTTCGCCGTATCCTACGCATGAAATCACTGATACACTTGAATCGGCGGCAGATGAAGTCATAAAATTACTGAGAATCACAGGAGCTGTACTGCCGACAGTTCCGGCAACAGCAGAGATACTCATTACAGCGGAAGCTGCAACAGCCATGATTCTCTTTTTCATCATTGAATTTCTCATTGTTTTTCCCTCCGTTTAGACAGCCGGTATTTTAAAAAACCGGCATATAAAAATATAATGATATAAACGAGTCCGATTAACTCATTCTGTTCAGTCAGCCTATTGCCGACCTAGTGACTATATTATACAACATGATTTTCCATTTTTCAATGATAAATAATACTGATTAACTGATA
The DNA here is from genome assembly GCA_947178575.1 of uncultured Ruminococcus sp. Lineage (GTDB taxonomy): Bacteria > Bacillota > Clostridia > Oscillospirales > Ruminococcaceae > Ruminococcus. The sequence goes on from CAMWYX010000054.1 coordinate 7,127, forward strand.
TATTGTGCTTTTATCTTATGTGGTTTAAATCAATTTGTCATTTACTGAGAGTATTAAAAATCCCGTCCGGATTTGCGGACGGGATAAAATATACTATTATGATACAAAAATGATTTATATTGCCGAAAACGCCTGTTTCAAGGTAGAAGCGGGAATTATTTCGATATTGTAATCGGCGTGGTTTATTGAAGATGCACACTGTTTCGGGATTATGACTTTTTTGAATCCCATGCGTTCGGCTTCACGTAATCTCTGGGAAACGTGTGAAACGGAACGCAGTTCACCGCCGAGACCTATTTCTCCGAACGATATGAGAAGTTCGCTGATGGGTTTATCCATAATTCCGGAATACAGAGCCATTGCCACGGGGAGGTCGGCAGCTGGTTCGTCGAGCCGGAATCCGCCGACTATATTCAGGTATATATCAAGACTTCCCGTAAATATTCCGAGACGTTTTTCGAGTACGGCTATAAGGATACTGAGGCGGTTGAAATCGAATCCGGTGGTCATACGGCGTGGAGCGGAATAGCTTGTCTTTGCGGCAAGTGCCTGAACTTCCGCAAGAATAGGGCGAGTTCCCTCCATGATACACGCAACGCACGTACCGGAGACGTTAAGAGGTCTGCCGGACAGAAGCATCTGTGACGGATTTTCCACCTCCGCAAGACCTTTGTCAAGCATTTCAAACACGCCGATTTCATTTGTAGAGCCGAAACGGTTTTTTACGGCACGGAGCAGGCGATAGCTCTGATGGCGTTCGCCCTCGAAATAAAGCACAGCATCGACAATATGTTCCATGACTTTCGGACCGGCGATTGCACCGTCCTTGTTTACGTGACCGACTATTATGATTGGTATTTCCATTTTCTTTGCTGTATGCATGAAAAGATTTGAACATTCACGCACTTGTGTGAGACTTCCGGGGCTTGATGAAATGCGTGATATGCTCATTGTCTGAACCGAGTCGATGATTGCTATATCCGGTGCACTTGATGATATTGTTTCTGCGACTGCTTCGGCATCTGTAGCGGTAAGAATATAGAGATTTTCTGTATCAACGCCGAGCCGCTGTGCACGGAGTTTTATCTGACGTGCCGATTCTTCTCCGGATACGTACAGAACCGAATGTTCTTCTCCGAGAAACTGACATATCTGCAACAATATTGTACTTTTTCCGATTCCGGGTTCACCGCCGAGAAGTACAAGCGAACCCTTGACAAGACCTCCGCCGAGTACACGGTTGAGTTCGCCGATTCCGGTATCGTAGCGGACGTCGGAATCAGCACCGATATTTTCAAGTTCAAGGATACTGTCCGACAAATCCGGAGCGTTTCGTGTTACCGAACCTGATGCAGGGCTTACAGCTGTTGCTTCTTCAAAGCTGTTCCACGAACCGCATGACGGACATTTTCCGTTCCATTTTGAGCTTTCGTATCCGCACTTGTTGCAGGTGTAAATATAACGTGACTTAGCCATAGATTAACCGAATATACGTGTGATATTTTCGGGAGTAAGCATAAATCTTCTTCCTATCTGTGCCTTGTTGCCGTCGTTTTTATAGCCTGATGCGGTAAATTCGGCATTTGCTATGCTCCAGTACGAGAATTTTTCACCGCTCTGATAAAAGAAAACGTTTTCTTTAGGGTCGAGGGTGAACTGACCGCAGAAACCGTATGTTCCCTCCATCTGGAGAAGATTTTCTTCCGAAAGATAATAGACAGTACACATGGATTCCGGAGCTGAACCGTCAGATACAATAAGTTCCGGAATTTTATCGCCGTTGAGGTCGCACAGGTCAAATGCGGGGTCTGTTCCGGTTTCGGCGGAATTTTCAAGAACTTCATTCAGCTTGTCTCTGCACAGTTGTTTTTCGCTGTCACTGAATACATCTTTCCAGCTTTCGGAAAGTTTAACTGCGTATTTTACAGCAATTTCGCTGAATGTGTAACGCCGTCCGATTTCGAGATAGACTGCGGAAGCATAGGGAGCGAGAGCGGCTTCGTATTCGGTGAGCATTACTTCTTCGCCGTTTATTTCGTGTACAATAGATGCACCGGAAGATGCGGACGATGAATTGTCGCTGTATGCTATAACATCTGTAAGTTCGCCGTTTCTGTAGGTGAGATATTTTCCGAGTACAAATCCGTTTCCTGTATATTCTTCATGCAGGAGTTTCTGCGAGGGAATATAGTGGAGTATTCCACCGCTTCCGAAAGTTCCGAGGGAAACAATTTTCCCGTTTTCGGAAGTGAATACAGAGCAGGCGGTAGATGCACCCTTGTTCGGAGAAATTATAAGTTCCGGCTGACCGTCGCCGGTAATGTCGAACAGGTCGAATGCCGAGCCGTTTTCCGAATCGTTGGAAAATTCATCTGATGATATGAAACTGCTGATTTGTTCCTGATAAGGTTTCTGCCAGTCGTATTTTACTTTTTCGGGGTCTGATTTCAGTCCGAATCCCGAAGGAAGAGAGCCGGATTGTGAACAGCCGGAAGCAGAGAGAGAAAGAGCAATTGCGGATAATGTTATAAATATTCTGTTAAGATTTTTCACAATAATTCACTCCAAACAAAATCAAATTATACTTGGCGATTTTATCTAATTATCGGCAGAATACCCCCACTTCTAAGCGAACGAAGTGAGCGA
>CAMWYX010000055.1 GCA_947178575.1 uncultured Ruminococcus sp.
TCTATTATATCACATTTTTTCTCTTATTGCAAGCTATTGGTACGGATTCTCAGATATTCTGTAAAAACTATGGAAGTAAGTGTGGAGAAAATCGGAACTTCGCAGCCTATGGATAAACATATGGAAGAAAGCGGTCATTATAAGGAAATAAATTCCCTTATAAAAGCAAACAATCGTATGCTTGACCGTATGAATGAGATTTTTGAACAGCAGGAACAGTTTTCTTCTGATGTTGCACATGAATTGAAAACTCCGGTTGCTGTCATCAAGGCTCAAAGTCAATATGTGCTGAATAATATGAAACTCTCCGGTGAAGAAAAAAAATCGTTTGAAGTTATTCTTAAACAGGCACAGAAAATGCAGAAACTTATCGTTACATTGCTTATGCTGTCCCGTCTTGAATCGGGAGATAAAGAGGATATGCAGGAATTTATCGATTTATCGGAAATTGTATCTGCTGTATGCGAAGCCGAAGAATACAGATTGTCAGATAATAAAATAATATTTAAGATAACAAATATCGGTTCAGCAGAAACATCAGGAAATATTAATCTTGTTACGATAGCAGTAACAAATCTGATTTCAAATGCTGTAAAATTCAGTCATGACAATTCAGCAATAGAGGTTGAAACCGGAGAAAAAGACGGATTCGTTTTTGTAAAAGTAAAAGATAACGGCATAGGTATGACCGAAGAAGAAAAGAAAAAAGTTTTTACAAGATTATTCAAATCCGATTCCTCACGCAACAGTAAGGGTTATGGGCTGGGAATGCCGATAGCTTTAAAAATCGCCAAAAAGCACGGCGGTACAATTGAAGTTGAAAGCAAACTCGGAAAGGGAAGCTGTTTCACACTTTATCTTTCAAAGATTAAATAAAATAAAAAATCTGTTCGGAACGTCTGCTGATAACTGAACAGATTTTTTTATATTTTACAGATTTTTTAATCTGATTTTAATAATTGCAGTTTATACTATATTCAGCTTATTTTAGTATTAAAATTATAATGAAAGGACGATTTTCATGAAACACATTTTTTTCAAAAAATTGCTGGCAGTTACACTTGCAGTATCATGTATATCCGGTTTTGCCGTTACAAATACAGCTTCGTGTTTTGCAGTCAGTGTTGAAGCGTCAAACGCCGAACCCGTAAAAAACGAATACCAGATTTTATCACCCGTCCCGTCGGGTTCGTCAATCGCTCCTATTGAACAGTCTGCTCGTCTTGATTCCTTGAAAGGCAAAAGGATAGCTCTTGTCGGTGGAAGTTTTTCCGCTTCCGTAACACATCAGGTTATCAGTGATATGCTCAAAAACGAATACGGCTGTACCACATATTACATGACAGACGAAATCGGAAAGAGCGGTACATTCAATCCAAACAGTATCAGCGACAAATCAAAGGAATTTCAGCAGAAACTAAAAGAATACAAAATCGATGCCGTAATTTCCGGAAACTGTGGCTGTGGTATCTGTACTGTAAAAGAAACAGGAAACGGACTCGCCGCCGAATATGCAGGGATTCCGGCGGTTGTTGTCGGAGCGGAAGCATTTGTTCCACAGATTGAGTCAACAGGCTACAACAGGGGCGTTCCTGTTGTAAGAACAGCATCGTATCCCGGAGCTTTCGCAAGCGATACAACAGAAGTACAGCAGAAAAAAGCCCGTGAAAATCTTTATCCCCAGATTGTAAAAGCCCTTACAACTCAGATTACTCAGGCAGAAAAGGACAGAATCGCCGGAGATGTTGCCGGTGTAAACTATGATGATATTGTCTTTACAGGTTCTCACGAGCGTGTTCAGCAGTTCTACGAGGTAAACGAGATGACCGACGGTCTTACCGTTGTACCTCCTACCAGAGAAAAAGTTGAATATTATCTGCAATATACAACGTATAAGGCAACAGATATTGTCAATACAAGAAACGGTGAAGTGCAGGACGTTCCTCCGGCAAACAGAGAAATACTTGCTTATCATGTCGCCGTCAATGCGATTATGGCAGGCTGTCCGCCTGAATATATGCCGTTATGTATCGCAATTACAAGATGTTTCGCAAACGGTAATTTCTATAAATCACTGGCAAGTACACACGGCTGGACTCCGTATGTTCTTGTAAGCGGTCCTATAGCCCGACAGCTCGGCATTTCCTACGAAAACGGAATGATAAATCAGGAAGCCAATAAGCTTTTAGGTCGGTTTGTTTCGCTTGCTATGCTTAATCTTGCCGGATATAAAATCAAGGAAAACAGAATGGGTACTTTCGGATATATGCTTCCGATTGCATTCGCCGAAGATGAACAGACCTGTCTCGATATAGGCTGGAATCCCTATCATGTCGAAAAGGGTTATGACCTCAACACAAGCGTGATAACCTGCGGTTCTACTCTTACGTGGGGAAATCCGATAGACATCGGCACAACCGATGCAGACAAGGCAATTCAGCTTCTGTCATGGGACGTTACCGAAAAACAACAGAACGGTCTCGGCAATACAAATCCCCGTGAAGCCCGTATGATTTGGCTCACAAAAGATGCAGCCTCAACTATTGCAAAAAAATGCAGTTCAAAGACAGAACTGAAAAATACTCTCATGGATACGGCACGGCGACCGCTCTGGATGCGTGTATATGCTCATTACTGGGCGAATACCGGTTCAAAAATTCACATGAACACCACATTCGACGAGCATTACAATGACATAAAGAAAGGTGCTTCAACAGAAAATGTTGAACGGGATTATGTTTCTCAGACAGATGTTCCGGAATGGCTTAAAGGCGTTGTACCTTTCGATACAATCGATACAACACAGACTATTGAATCAAACAATACGGGATTTGTAATAACCGGCGGTGATATCAGCAGTCAGATACAGATTATGCCCGGCGGTGATACCTGTTCATTTAATGTTAATCTTCCACGCAACTGGGATAATTTAGTCGCAAACGAAGGATATAGCCCGATTGGTAATTATTATCTTCCGGAGTAAAAATAGAAAGGGTGATATTTATGAAGTTCAGATATTTTAAATATGTTGTCTCCATATTTTCGTGTTTGGCGATTGGCTTTATGACTATTCCTTTTTCAGCTGATGCAGCTGTATTAAAAGACGGTTACGAAGATGAATATGAAGCACAGGGAAAAACGTATCAGAATCTCGGTATTCTTGAAGACCAGTATGATTTGATTGAGCCGGAAAACAACAGATTCCCTATTATTTCTCCAAGCAGTAAATATGATAAATCATATCCCCCATTGTTCACCGGAACATATGAACAGGTAGAAGAATATTTCAGAGAAAACGGTATGACAGACGGTCTGCCGGTAGTACCTCCGACAAAAATAAAAGCAGAAAAATTTATCGGCTATACTTCTTACGGATATGACGACGTAGTCGCAGTCGTGAACGGGAAAAAAATCAAAACTTATCAGATTGCAGCAAATGCGATTATGGCAGGCTGTTCGCCGGAACATCTGCCGGTGTGTATCGCATTTACGGAGGCATTAAGCGACAGTGAATATCTTGACTCGCTGAAATCGGGCAAGCTTACTCCTATGATGTATGTCAACGGACCTGTGGCTCATCAGATTGGAATAGATGACACTCAGGGAATGACTACAGAAGAAGCTAATATTTCCATAGGACGATTTATGGAACTTGCTCTTATCAATCTTGCAGGTATTGAACGCACAAACGCTTTCGGTAATGTTCAGCCGTTAGTTTTCTCTGAAAATGATGAAGCTTGTCTTAATGTTGGCTGGAATCCTCATCACGTTGAAAAGGGATATCAGCTCAACGATAATGTCATTACAGCTACATCATTCTCTATGTGGGGCAATAATGTTACACCTGCTACCGATTTGCCGGAAGAAATTATGAAAGTTCTTGCATGGGATATTACAGAAAAAAATCTTGGTGCTCTTGGAAGTGATTCCATAGAAGATAACGCTGATACTCACCGTCTTATATTTATCACAGAACCTGTCGCCTCTGCTCTTGCGACAAAATATAAATCAAAGGATTCCCTTGAAAATGCTCTTGTTGAAAATGCAAGAAGACCGCTTTATATGCGTGCATATGCTTATTATTACGCAAATACGGACGGTGCACTCACCAAATCATTTGATGAGGTTTATAATGAACTGAAATCCACTGGTACGGAAGATGCAAAATCAACGGTTTCGCCTCCATGGATAAACGGCATAACATATTCCGATATATACACTGTCGCCACAATGACAAAGGGCAATACCGATATAATTGTTACAGGTGACAGCTCCAGAAATAAAACTCAGGTTATGCCAGGCGGAATTTCAGTTTCAAAGAAAGTTAAATTATCAGATAACTGGGAAAAACTCGTTACAAGCGTGAACTATCCTCAGACTGACAGCTACATTCTTTCCGGATATGACAATACAATCACTCCGCCCGCAAATGTTCCGGCGGTTCTGACAGACGGTACATACCGTATTCTTGACCCTGTATCCGGTTCATCGAATCTTACAAGAGAAGGAAGATTGTACTTTGATTCCGAAAGCATGACTCTTTATTATTATGCATATGGTACATCGGTAAAAAAATCCGTGGTGCTGGACAGCAATAAAGATGCTTCTTTCATTGCTTACTTGACAAACTTAGGATATAACAGTTCTTTTATTGTTAATAATGGTAAACTTACTGACATTACTATTCGTTTCTCTTCCAACGATAGTAAGTTACGCAATAATACAGTTGCTTTAACCAGTGAGTCATTTGCTGGACGTACCTTAACACTTCACGCAAATAACACCTCTAACAGCAACACTGCCGGAGGTATCGCAAAAGACGGAGCTACAGTAGAATTATCAAGTACAATAACTTCATACACGGTAAACCTTGACGGTGATATTGTTATGGGTGACACAACAAACGCAAAATTTGTCAAGTTGAACGGTACAAAGATTACTGTTAATCCGTCTGTAGAAGCAGGTGCAACTGCTATTATAGGTTCAGAAAATTCAAACGGCACTTTCAGGACAATGACATTTGTAAACGGCGGTGATGGCACATATACAATCACATACAATACTGCAAACACATTATCAAATAGTGATTCAACTTTTTATTTAAAAGGCTCATTTAATAATCAGGGTAACACTGATGTATTTAAGAAAACAGATAACAGTGATATTATTACTCTTACAAAAAATCTGCCTGCCGGTAAATATAAATTCAATATTTACAACTCTGCAACTGGTAAATTGTACGGTAAAAATGATACTGTAATTGATGATATTACAAATCGCTTAGTTTTAGTTAACTCAGGAAACGAATGTGTGTTGAATGCCACAGGCGGTACATATGAATTCAAGTACGAACTCTCAACTAACAGGCTTTCGATTTATTATTCCAATAAAACTGCTGATTGTACAGGCGATGTGAATGCAGACGGTAAATTCACCGTTGATGATGTTGTTCTTCTTCAGAAATGGCTTTCAGCAGTTCCTAATATAACACTTCCTGATTGGAAAGCTGCTGATTTGTGTAATGATGGCAGATTAGATGTATTCGACTTATGTGTGATGAAACGCTTGGTTTTAAACAGTTGATAATCTCTCTATCTACACATTCAGAAAATATCAATTTCCTTGTGTAACGGCTCTGATTTTTCGACAATCGCACAGCCATTCCCGAAATGTATTTATTTTCCAAATCATTGCTGTCCTGAACGCTATATTTTATAGCTCCTGCCGATGTTCTGCCATTCTGATAAGTCCTGATGTAGACCGCTGTTTAATTTAAAACACAGCGGTTTTATATATCATGAAAAAATTTTCAGAATCCTTTGTGGACTGTATTATATCTTAATGAAAAACAACAGGAACATATGAGTAAAAAATTTGCTGAATATTTAAACTGGCTCATCACCATTTAATGTTATCAGCCCACAGTTCACACTGATTCATAACAGTTATAATAGCATCGTCCATTCCATCCGGCGGATAATGATGTTTTTTAAGAAGTCTGCGTATCATTATACGCATTCCGGCTCTTGCACTGTCACGTTTCTGCCAGTCAATTGTGCGATTTTTGCGGAGCGTACCCGCAAGTTCCTTTGTGATTGCAATAAGTTCGGCATTTTCATAAAAATCCTTGATTGCCTGTGGCTTAGTAAGTGCGTCATAGAAAGCGAGTTCATCATCTGTAAGACCGAGCTCCTCGCCTGCTTTCTGAGCTTCTTTGATTTGTTTTGCAAGATTCAACATTTCTTCAATAACTTCTTCATTAGTCAGCATACCGTTCAGATAACGATTCATAGCATTCTGCATGATTTCACTGAAATTTTCAGCTTTGACAAGATTTGTCCGCTTGTAAATATGCACTTGCTCTGCAATCAGACGTTTCAGTAATTCAACAGCAAGATTTTTTTCTTTCATCTGTGATATTTCTTCGAGAAACTTCGGGTCAAACAGTGAGAAATCCTGTTCTTTGTCGGAAAAAAGATTGATAACGCCATTACTTCTGATACTCTGTTTCAGAAGTTCATTGATTTTTGCATTAATTTCCGGAAGTGACAATTTTTTATTGCCATTACCCTGATTCAGGATACGCACTAACATAACACGTACAGCTTCAAAAAAAGCGGATTCTTCACGCTCAGACTGTTCAGCAATCGAGGAACACAACGACAATGATTGTTTCAGTAACAATGCTTCTTTTGTATAACTTTCTCTGTCTTTTTCACGGTTTCTGTCCATAAGGAAATTGACCGCACCCATGATTATTCGCCCTGCTGTAAGCTCATCACCGCCAAAAAATGCGGAATAATCATATCCATACAGTAAATCACGGCATAACTGCAATTTTTCCTGAAACTTAGGATACGCAACCTTTGAAATATCTGTATTGCCGTAATTCTTGCGGTCACGGACGGTATAATCATTCATAGCCTGTTTCAAGGCACTTGCAATTCCTACATAATCAACAACAAGTCCGCCCTCTTTGTCACGGAAAACACGGTTTACCCGTGCGATAGTCTGCATCAGATTATGTCCAATCATCGGCTTATAGATGTACATTGTAGCAAGTGACGGAACATCAAAACCAGTCAGCCACATATCGACCACGATAGCAATTTTCAGCGGACTTTCATCGTCCTTGAATTTTTTTGCGAGTTCTTCCTTATGACGTTTACTGCCTGTAATTTCGTACCATTCTTCAGGGTCTTTGTTGGAAGATGTCATTACAACAGCTACTTTCTCTGTCCAGTCAGGGCGGATTTCAAGAATACGCCTGTAAATCTTCATGGCAATTGCCCTTGAATATGCAACAATCATGGCTTTTCCGGTAAGAAGATTTTCACGGTAATTTTCGTAATGATTCAGAATATCATCAACAAGGGATTTTATTGTATCATCATGACCGAGAATTGCTTCCATCTGTCCGAGTCCACGCTTGCTCTGTTCGATTACCTCAGAATCGGCATTCAGAGCCATAATATCGTATTCTTTGTCAATCAGCTTCAGGGCGTTTTCATTCAGTTTCAGATTCATGACACGGCTTTCATAATAAATCGGGCGAGTTGCACCGTCCTCGACCGCCTGCGTCATATCGTAAACATCGATATAATCGCCAAAGACTTCACGGGTGTTTCTGTCCTGCATGGAAACCGGAGTTCCTGTAAATCCGATATATGTCGCATTCGGGAGCGTATCACGTATTATACGGGCCGTTCCGATAACTTTTTTTGCGATAAGTTCGCCGTTGTCATTTTTTGTCATTCTGACTTTTTCGGTCAGTCCATACTGTCCTCTGTGAGCCTCGTCAGCCATGACAATAATATTTCGCCTTTCAGACAAAGCCTCGCCCGATTCCTCGAATTTCTGCATTGTAGTGAAAATAATACCGTTTGCTTTTCTGCCGTCAATCAAAGATTTAAGATGTTCACGGCTTTCTGCATGAACCGGTTCTTGCCGGAGAAAGTTCCTGCATTTCGCAAACTGTAAGTATAACTGGTCGTCAAGGTCGTTTCTGTCCGTGATTATGACAATTGTCGGGCTTTCCAGTGCTGATTGAAGCAGATGAGCATAGAAAACCATGGACAGCGATTTTCCCGAACCCTGAGTGTGCCAGAACACACCGCCTTTTCCGTCTGTGGCAACCGCTTTTTTTGTGGATTCTATGGCTTTTCTTACTGCGAAATACTGGTGATAGCCTGCAAGAATCTTATACTGATTCAATCCTTCATACGAAAATAAAATAAAATTTTTAAGTATATCAAGCAGACGGTTCTTCTGAAAAATTCCCTCAAAGAATGTGTCAAACTGAGCATATTGTGTATTCTCATAATTCCCGTCTTTTGTTTTCCAGTCCATGAACCTGTCTTCGCCGGAAGTGATAGTTCCTGCCTTGCTGTCGGCTAAATCGCTCATGACACATATCGCATTATAAATAAACATAGACGGTATAGCGTGTGTGTAATTCCTGATTTGCGTATATGCTTCCGATATGTCTGTTTCTTCACGTGACGGCGATTTTAGCTCCATAAGAACTACCGGCAGACCGTTCAGAAAAACAAGAACGTCCGGACGTTTTTCTTCGTTTTCAATGAAAGTCCACTGATTCGCAATAATAAATGAATTGTTATCAGGGTTGACGTAATCCACAAGATAGCAGATTCCGGAACGTTCTTCACCGTCTGCGGTGTAGCGGACTTCTATTCCGTTCTGGAGATAATCCATAAAGATGGCGTTTTTCTGTACGAGTTCGCCGTTTTCAAAGTTAGTCAGCTTGTACAGAGCCTCATTTATTGCATTTTCGGGAAGTTCAGGATTCAGCCGACAGAGAGCATCTGTCAGCACGTCCATATACAGAGGACTTTTATAATCACGGTCAATATCGTATCCGTATACGTGAGTATATCCCATTTCCTCGAAAAGCTGTATTATAGCGTTTTCATAATTGGATTCATTGTAGTACAACGACATTTTTTGCTCCTTATTATTTCAATATTGAATTCTTTGAATCAAATGTATAAGCTCGTTATTTATTTGATTAACAAGTTGCATATATGGTGCTTTATTTACTGTGGTTTGATTATATTGATAAAATTGTTGAATCAAATACGATATATTGTTCTTTGTATTCATAAAATCATATAATCCCAAATTTGAGTATGAGATATCTAAAACCTGAAATATATAATTTTTCCAATTTTCAAACTGTTCATATGTTATGTCGTTATACTGCATATTATATGAAAGATATTGATTGTACGGTTTAGGTGTAGAATAAATCACCCTATAAATTGCGTCAATCGCTAACTGTTTGCCCTGATTGTACATTGCTATTCTCTCCTTCATTGTTTGACACTTGGTTAGGTGGTATATTTGTCTGTGTACGGTAATATTCCATATCTGCACTACGATATTGCATATTCATATTTTTATATTTTCTTCTATGAAATTTAAAATCCTTTGCCTCAACATCATAAAAAAATAATATAATTGATGCAATCCAAACAAGAAACAATATGTTATTACCATCAAATTGTTCAAAAAACTTCATT
>CAMWYX010000056.1 GCA_947178575.1 uncultured Ruminococcus sp.
AAAATATAAAAATAATTATCAAGGCGGTGATTTTAATGAATGCTCTGGATATAATCAGCAAAACCAAAAAATCCGTTCCGCTGACTGACGAGGAAATACGATTTCTTGTGAACGGGTTCACTTCCGGCGATATTCCCGATTATCAGATGTCTGCGTGGCTTATGGCTGTATGCCTCAACGGTCTCACAGAATCCGAAACAGCTTCCCTTACAATTGCAATGCGTGACAGCGGTGATATTCTCGACCTCGGCTGTATCGACAGAATAACAGTCGATAAACACAGCACCGGCGGTGTCGGCGATAAAATTACTCTCATATCCGGTGCTATAGTTGCCTCGTGCGGTGTTGCCGTTCCGAAAATGTCGGGTCGTGGTCTCGGACATACCGGCGGAACTATCGATAAACTCGAAAGCATAAAAGGCTACAGAACTAATCTCTCATTCACCGAATTTACGGATATAGTAAATCAGACCGGTTTTTCCGTAATATCTCAGACCGGAACACTCTGCCCTGCCGATAAAAAAATATACGCTCTCAGAAATGCTTCCGGAACTGTTGACAGCATTCCCCTGATATGTGCAAGCATTATGAGCAAAAAACTCGCCGTCAATGCCGACTGCCTACTCCTCGATGTGAAATGCGGTTCGGGTGCATTTATGAAAACACGTCGTGATGCCGAAAAACTTGCCTCACTTATGGAAAAAACCGCACAATCAGCCGGAAAAAAATGCCGTGCCGTAATCACAGATATGGACAGTCCGCTCGGATTCTGTATCGGAAACTCCCTCGAAGTGAAAGAAGCTGTTGAACTTCTGCAAGGAAAATCCAAAGGCAGACTTTATGATATTTCTATCCAGATTTCCGCTGATATGCTCGAACTCGCCGGTATCGGAAATATCACCGAATGTACAGAATTGGCAGAAAAAGCCGTTTCGTCCGGAAGTGCACTTTCCGTTTTAAAAGAAACAATCCGGCTTCACGGCGGTGACTGCTCAATATGCGACGATACGGACAAACTTCCAAAAGCTAAGTATTCCCATACGATTTATGCTCCCCGTGATGTGGAAATATTGTCCGTCAATGCCGAAAAAATCGGTATGGCATCACTCCTGCTCGGTGCAGGAAGAATCACAAAGGACGAACCTATCGACTATACCGCCGGAATCGTGCTGGATTTTTCCACGGGAGATAAAATCTCCATGGACGCACCGCTTATGACACTCTATTCAAATTGCGTAAGCGATTTTTCAGAAACCGCACTTTTAGCATATAATGCCATTAATTTTAAAACTCTTACAGGCAACGTGCTGACCTGAAAATTATTTCCGAAAAATATCAAAATCACTTGACAAAATGATTAAAGTGTGCTATACTGAATATATCAAATATAGGAGGTAATTACCAATGGGATTTAAAGAAACTGTACTGGGATTTGCTGGAAAAGTCGGAGATGCTGTGGATAAAGGCGTCAAGACAAGCAAGGAAAGCTATAATAAAATGGCTGAAAAATCCCGCATCAATAAGGAAATGAAACAGCTTACAGCTGACGTTACGGATATTCTTACATCTGTAGGCAGACGACTCTACACTGAAAATCCGGAAAATGAAATGTTCGCTGTCGTTTTCAGCGAAGTAAAAACCAAGGAAGAACAGATTGCATCACTCAAACAGCAACTTAATGCTCTCGACGGAGTTATTGCCTGCTCCGCTTGCGGTGAATCAGTTCCACAGACAGCTAATGTCTGCCCGAACTGCGGTACTCCTGTTGAGCGTCCTGCTGAACCTGAACCGGAAGTTATGGTCGGCGAAGTGATTTCTACCGAAAATGAAGCTTCACCAGCTTTCTGTACCGTGTGCGGAACTCCGCTTGAACCTGATGCAAAATTCTGCAAATCCTGCGGAGCAAAAATTACAAAATAATTTTATTTCCAGATGAATTATCAGCGTTCAGCAATGTACATATCTTGCCGGACGCTGTTTTTTATCCCGAATTTTTTGTCTGCGAAAATAATAATTTTCAAGAAAGTGAGGAATGATTAAATGAAAAACAGATTTTTCAAAAGACTGGTCAGCGGTCTGACTGTTCCTGTGATTTGCCTTGCAAGCGTTCCGTTTATATCAAACGCCGCAGACCAACAGCAAATCGGCAACAAAGACGGCTATGACTATGAACTCTGGAATCAGTGGGGTCAGGGTACTGCTTCTATGGACGTTGGAAACAACGGCTCTTTCACCTGTAGTTGGACAGGAATTGAAAACTGCCTTTTCCGTACCGGTCAGAAACTCGGAAGTACAAAATCCTATGAGGAATACAACGGTATGTACATTGACTATGATGTCGATTATGAACCGAAAGGAAATTCATATATGTGCGTCTACGGCTGGACGGAAGACCCTACAGTCGAATACTATATCGTAGAAGCGTGGGGAAGCTGGAGACCACCTGGAAGCACCGATTCCCTCGGTACTGTCGAGGCAAACGGCAATACATACGACATATACAGAACCGAAAGAGTTAATCAGCCGTCAATTCACGGTACAGAAACATTTTATCAATACTGGAGCGTTCGTCAGGATAATCCGGCTGTAAATAATTCTAAAAAACATATCGAGGGAAGAATAAGCATATCGAAGCATTTTGATGCGTGGGAATCCGCCGGTCTCGATATGAGCGGTCGAATGTATGAAGTCGCTCTGAATATCGAGGGCTATCAGTCAGCCGGAAGTGCATCTGTCAATAAAAACGGTCTCGTAATCGGCAAGGGCAACGGCGATAGCGGTTCTGTCGTAACTCCGACAAATCCACCTGCCGAGCCGGACGAAAACGGACACTATTTCCGGAGTACATTTGAATCCGGCGATGACGGCTGGGGAAGCCGTGGCGATTCCTCTGTAAAGCTAGATTCCGAAAATTATTATTCCGGTAAAAATTCGCTTTTTGTCAGCGGACGCACCGATAACTGGAACGGTACTGCCGTTTCACTTGATACAAGCAAATTTGTTTCCGGAAAATCTTACAGTTTCAGCACAGCAGTTCTACAAAAAAGCGGTTCAACAACACCGATTCAGCTTACTCTACAGTATACACTCGACGGCAAGGATAATTATTCTCAGGTCGCAGTTGCCGATGTAAAAAGCGGTGAATGGACAAAACTTGAAAATACATCATTTACAATTCCGGAAGGAGCTAAAAATCTTCTTCTCTACGTTGAAGCTCCCGAAAGCCTTACCGATTTCTATATTGATGAAGCTGTCGGTGCAAAAGCCGGAATAAAATCAGAAGTTATTAACGGCGGAGGTACTGTTGCCGGAATTTCTCAGCCGTCCACCACTCCTCCGGAAAAACCGTCAGCCGGAACTGCTACCCTCTGGGGAGATGTAAACTGCGACGGTGAAGTTTCAATCGCCGATGCTACACTTCTTCTCCAGCACCTCGGAAATATGGATAAATATGTACTTTCCGAACAGGGTTTTATCAACGCTGATGTTTACGAAAACGGCGGAGGTCTTTCAGCTCAGGACGCTCTCACTATTCAGCGTTACGAAGCAGGTGCAATTGATAAACTTCCGGTCGGAGAGAGCGTTCAAGAACCGGCAGTTTCCGCAGGCGGCGTTGATATTTCATGGATTGATCCGTCAAAGCCTATGATGGCTCTCTCTTTCGATGACGGTACATCTCCCGATACGGGAAACAGAATCATCAATGCTCTTTCTGATGAGGGATTCCATGCTACTTTCTTCTATATAGGAAGCTGGATTAAACATGATGACGATGAGGAAGAAATCAGAAACGCATATTCAAAAGGAATGGAAATCGCTAATCATACACAGACACACCCGAAACTCAGCGAAAAATCTGCCGATGAAATCCGCAGTGAATATGAACAGTGCGCCGAAAGACTCCGCGGGATTATCGGTGCTGAACCATCAAAACTCCTGAGACTCCCCTATCTTGCATCAAACGATACTGTAATATCCACACTCAGCGATGTTCCAATGATTACCTGCGCCGTTGATACACAGGACTGGAACGGTGCATCAAAAGAACAGATTGTTGAAACTATCAAAAACGGCATGAATAACGGCTCGCTCAATGGCGCGATTATTCTTGCGCATGAAACTTATGATTCAACAGCAAGTGCAGTTGAGGAGCTTGCCCCGTATATCAAAGAGCAGGGCTGGCAGATTGTCACGGTTTCAGAAATGTTTGCTGTAAAAAATCAGGAACTCAACGGCGGTCAGATTTATACTAAAACTAATTAAATAATATTTTCTACAGAATACCCCGATTGCTATTAAACAAGTAGTCGGGGATTTTCATATAGAAAGGAATTTCAGATAATGACAGCAGTTTTTACCCATGAAATGAAATCAAGTCACACAATAGTAATTCCCGAAATGCTTGAATATCATTTTCCGATAATGAAAGGAGCATTGACAGCGGACGGATATAATGTTATGGTTCTGGAAATTGGCGGAAGCGATGCGATAAACATCGGGAAAAAATATGTAAACAACGATATGTGCTTTCCTGCAATAGCAATAATTGGTCAATTCATTTATTCAATCCAAAGAGGTATCTGTGACCCCGACAAAACGGCTTTTCTCATTCCACAGACAGGAGGTGCTTGCCGTGCATCAAATTATTTTTATCTTATGCGCAAGGCACTTGCAGAAGCAGGTTATCCTCAGATTCCTGTTATTTCACTTAACTTAAACGGAATTAATTCTCAGCCGGGATTTAAAATTTCCATAAGAATGGTCAGGGCAGCTTTCATTTCCGTTATGTCGGGAGATTTATTAATGCACCTTTATCAGCAGTCAGCACCTTATGCCTGCGATGCCTCTGAACCTGAAATCCTGCTGAAAAAATGGCAGGAAAGGTTGTTTGCGGATATTTCATCAGGAAAATTATGCAGAATTAAACAATTAGTACAAATATACCGCAATATCCTTGACGATTTTTCAAAAATAAGACGCACTTCCGCTTCTCTTGTGAAAATAGGTCTTGTAGGAGAACTGTATATAAAATATTGCCGGACAGGTAATTTTAATACGGAAGATTTTCTACGCTCAAAAGGTGTTGAAGTTAGGACGACTGGTTTTGCGATATATGCTTTCTACGTGATACAGAGCATTATGTATGATACGGAAAGTCCGGATATATTGAAAAAAGCATCGTCTGTTCTGCTGAAAATACTTACTGCTGAACACAGAAAACTCTGTTCGGAGATAAAAAAGTTCAATTGTTTTTCTCCGATGCCCGAATACAGCGATTTTTTTGAAAAATCAGGGAAAGTTATTTCAAAAGAATGTATCACCGGCGATGGCTGGCTTGTTTCGGCAGAAGCCGCTGTACTTATTGAATGCGGATTTGATAAAATTATATGTCTTAATCCGTTCAGTTGTCTTGTAAGTCATGTGAACTGCAAAGGAATTTCAGGAAAAATCCGCCGTATGTATTCCAATGCTTCAGTCACAAATATCGAATGTGATTCTGATACAAGTCTTGTACTCTATTATTCCCGTCTGCTTATGGCGATAGGTTTGGAATAAATATAAAAACGACTGCCGTTTTTCAACAGCAGTCGTATAAATAGTATAAGCAGATTAGTTTACGCTTCTCTTTACGTAGCTTGTGTGGAGAATTTCATGAGCCTTGTGGCTGCCTGGTTTCTCAAGATACTCCTCGTAGAGAGCCTTTACAGCCGGATTTTCATGAGACTGTCTGAGCGGCATTGAAGAATCAAGATTGCGGAGAACCTCTGCTCTCTTTTCTCTGATGTCAACAAAGTTTCTTACGCCCATTGCAACCTGAGGCTGACCGCCGCCGTTTACACAGCCGCCCGGACAAGCCATGATTTCAATGAACTGATAATCAGCTTCGCCGTTCTGAACCTTTTCAAGCACTTCTCTTGCATTTGCAAGACCGCTGACAACAGCAACCTTGACTTTCATTCCTGCAACGTCGTATTCAGCTTCCTTTATGCCCTTAGTGCCGCGAAGTTCAGGGAAATCAATCGGATTCTCGCCTGTGAGCGTGTGTACAGCTGTACGGAGAGCTGCTTCCATAACACCGCCTGTTGCGCCGAAGATAACGCCTGCACCTGTTGAGATTCCGAGCGGGTCGTCAAACTTTTCGTCCTCAAGACCGAGGAAGTTGATTCCGGCACGCTCAATCATTCTGCCAAGTTCGCGTGTTGTGAGAGCGTAATCAACATCAGGAACGCCTGCGGCATTCTGGTCGTCACGTCCGATTTCAAACTTCTTTGCAGTACACGGCATAACAGATACCATAACAATATTTTTCGGGTCAATGCCCATCTTTTCAGCATAGTATGTCTTGGCTGTTGCGCCGAACATCTGCTGCGGAGATTTGCATGATGAGAGATTTTCAGTCATATCAGGGAAATAATGCTCGCAGAACTTAACCCAGCCCGGTGAACAAGATGTTATAAGCGGAAGTTTTCCGCCGTTCTGAACTCTTTCCAGAAATTCGTTTGCCTCTTCCATTATGGTAAGGTCGGCAGCGAAATCGGTATCGAATACCTTGTCAAATCCGAGCTTTCTGAGAGCCGAAACCATTTTTCCCTCTACATTTGTTCCAATCGGGAGACCGAAGCATTCGCCGAGCCCTGCACGGACAGCCGGAGCGGTCTGAACAATAACAGTCTTTTCGGGGTCTGCAATTTCTGCAAGAACTTCACGTGTATAGTCCTTTTCGGAAAGTGCGCCTACAGGACATACAGCGATACACTGACCGCATGATACACAGCTTGTTTCGCCAAGACCCATATCAAACGCAGAACCGATAAATGTCCTGAATCCACGTTCATTTGCTCCGATAACGCCTATTCCCTGAGTCTTTGAACATACAGCAACGCAACGACGGCAAAGAACACACTTGTTATTGTCACGGTACATATGAGCGGCAGAATCATCAATCTCATAGTGATTATTAACGCCGTCATACTTTGATGCGTCCTCAATACCATAATCCTTACAAAGCTTCTGAAGTTCGCAGTTTCCGCTTCTTACGCAGGAAAGGCATTTTCTGTCATGTGTTGACAATATAAGCTCAAGAGTCTTTTTGCGGGATTCGATAACTTTCGGAGATGCAGTGAGTATCTCCATATTGTCCGAGCATGGATAAACGCAGCCGGCAACAAGGCGGAATCCTCTTCCCTCGTTTACTTCTGTAATACAGATACGGCACGCACCAATCTCGTTGATTTCTTTCATATAGCAAAGTGTAGGAATCTCAAAACCTGCCTTATGAGCAGCCTCAAGAACGGTAGTTCCCTTCGGTACGGAGATTTCGACACCGTTGACTTTAACTGTGATATTTTCCATTAATAATTCCTCCGCTTATTTCTTGCTGATTGCCTTGAACTTACACGTAGCGATACAAGCACCGCACTTTACGCACTTATCTTTATCAATAGCGAATGCAGGTTTTTTCTTTCCGGGAGCTGTATAATCCGTAACTTTGATAGCATCGGCAGGACACTGTCTGGCACACATCGAACAGCCGAAGCACTTGTCGGCATCAATTTCAAAGCTGAGAAGATTTTTACATACGCCGGCAGGACATCTTTTTTCAACAACGTGAGCTATGTATTCATCACGGAAGTAACGCAGAGTGGAAAGAACAGGATTCGGGGCAGTCTGTCCGAGACCGCAGAGAGAATTTGATTTGACATGATAGCAGAGTTCTTCAAGCTTATCTATATCCTCAAGAGTACCCTTGCCCTTTGTTATCTTCTCAAGAATTTCATACATTCTCTTTGTACCGATACGGCACGGAGTACATTTTCCGCATGATTCATCAACAGTAAACTCAAGGAAGAACTTGGCAATATCTACCATACAGTTATCCTCGTCCATAACGATAAGACCGCCTGAACCCATCATCGAACCGATACCGATAAGGTTATCGTAATCAATCGGAATGTCAAAGTGTTCCGGAGGAATACAACCGCCTGAAGGACCTCCTGTCTGGGCTGCCTTGAACTTTTTGCCGTTAGGAATACCTCCGCCGATTTCCTCGATAACTTCACGGAGAGTTGTACCCATAGGAATTTCAACAAGACCGGTATTTTTGATTTTTCCGCCGAGGGCGAATACTTTTGTACCCTTTGACTTTGCAGTTCCCATAGATGCAAACCATTCAGCACCATTGAGAATAATCTGCGGAATATTTGCGTAAGTCTCAACATTATTAAGAATAGTAGGCTTCTGGAAAAGACCTTTTTCAGCCGGGAACGGCGGACGGGGACGAGGTTCGCCACGGTTGCCCTCGATAGATGTCATAAGAGCTGTTTCCTCACCGCATACAAATGCACCTGCACCGAGACGGAGGTCAATATCGAAATCAAATCCTGTACCGAAAATATCCTTACCGAGCATACCGGCTTCACGAGCCTGTTTTATAGCGATATTAAGACGTTCAACAGCAATAGGATATTCGGCACGGACATAAATATAACCCTGCTTTGCTCCGATAGCATAACCGGCAATTGTCATAGCTTCGAGAACTACGTGCGGGTCGCCCTCAAGTACGGAACGGTCCATAAATGCGCCCGGGTCGCCCTCGTCGGCATTACAGCAGACGTATTTCATATCGGCATCTGGAACGATATTTCTTGCAAGTTTCCACTTCATACCTGTCGGGAATCCGCCGCCGCCACGTCCACGGAGACCGGAGTCAAGAATAGTCTGAATAACGTCCTCCGGCTTCATTTCTGTAAGAACCTTGCCGAGAGCACGATAGCCGTCACGTCCTATATATTCATTGATACATTCGGGATTGATAACACCGCAGTTTCTGAGAGCAACACGATGCTGTTTTTTATAGAAAGCGGTATCATCAAGAGATTTTATTTCATCGCCGTCAACGGTTTCTTCATAGAGAAATTCTTTTACAGGCTCTCCGCCGATAAGGTGTTCGTCAACAATACGAGGGATTTCGTCTACATCAACACGGGAATAGAAAGAACCTTCAGGATAAACAATCATGATAGGACCTCTTTCACAGAGACCGAAACAGCCGGTTTTTACAATCTGAACCTTATCAGTCAGACCCTTTGCAGCAAATTCTTCTTCGAGTTTCTCGATTATCTTAACCGAACCTGAAGATGTACAGCCTGTACCGCCGCATACGAGGACGTGTTTTTCATATTTTGAAGAAGCATTGCCATGAGTTCTGAGGGCAACTTCGCCCTCTGTGGATTCTCTGACAGCCTTGAGTTCTTCAAGAGTCTTCATATATTTACCGTTACTGAAAACTTATAAAAAGCTATAAAACAAACTTTTATGTTTCATTCCTTATTCAACGTGTCCATTTTCAATATGATAAATCATAATCTACTCATGTTTGGCACAACACTCCAAAGGCGTAAATT
>CAMWYX010000057.1 GCA_947178575.1 uncultured Ruminococcus sp.
AGAAGCGATATTTGTGATACTACAGAATCGCTCATACGCACAGATTGGTCCATAAGCTGTTTATTTTGATTCTCATTTGTATTGCCGAGTATTTCAATGAGTTTTTTTAATTCTGAAAAATCGGTTTTGCTTACACCTTTTTCCTGCTGTGCTGTCTTACGGATTAAAGCAATAACAAATAGAAGCATAATAAGATTAATCACAATCAATATTAATATAACAGATTCCATTATAATAGCACCCCTTAGATATTATGGAAGTAATTTTTTGATTAAAGCGTAATATTCTTTTCCGGAATCGAGACCGTATTTATTTATTATTTTACTGTAAAGATTTTTTTTATAGTTCGGCTTTCCGGCATTTTCGACAATGTGTTTTATTATATAATTGATTATTTCCGGAGCGATACCATCTTCTGTAAGTTTTTGTCTGACTACATTTCCAGCTTTTTCTGTTATCTGTTCAAAGAATATCTGTTCATACTTTCCGATTATCGGCTTTACAGTAAGTAGGATATTCGGGATTTTTTTCTGTTTTTCAAGTTTTATAATCTCTGATGTAGTAAATTCGCAGTTGCCGAGATTTTTCACAGCAATATCCGCCACACTCTGTGCTATAAGTTTCATTTTTGGATTATTAATCAGTATTGATGTAATCTCACGCCGGAGATTTATTTTTACTTCAGGACGAAGTGCAGGTTTTATTACAGCTGTTCCGGTTTCGGCTTTTTTTGATTCTTTTTTTGATATGTACGGACGGCGGAGAATTTTCGAGCCTGTTTTCTCAATCCAGAAATTCATGATATTGTCGTAATCAGTATCTTTGCTTATGATAACATATTTACATTCATGGTTTTTGTTTCTTCCGATAAGATACCCGAGATAAGAACCGAGATGCATATCAAGCGACTGCTTTCCGGCAGAAACTTTGTACATGATAAGTTTTGCTTCGCCGTGATACTGAATTATATCTATGTCAATATTTTTGGCATTATCAGTATAGAACAGGATTATCCGGTCGTTTTTTTTCAGTTTTTCACAGCCGATAAGACCGGTATTTTTCATGTTTTCAAAATCCACAAGATAAAACGTAGTAATAGAAATATACCACCTTTCTTTCAGAAATATCTTGACATTTCTGTTAAATTAGTTTATAATGTAAAAGGGAGGGATTATAATGGAGAAATATTCAAACAAAGCTTTAAGAAAAGCCTCAAATTACAATTCAGCCATACTTCTGGCTTTTCTGGTACTTGTATTTGCAGGTCAGATTGTTCTGTCGCTTATCTTTTATTTTCTTAAAGTGAATGAAGATGTGCAGAAACTTGTGCTTTTTTCGTATCAGTATCTGATATGCGTACCTGTTCCGATATTGTTGTTCAGACTTACAAAATCCGGAAAGGAAGCTCCTAAGCTGAAAGATTGTATTTGCAGACCGAAACAATCTGCATGGTGGATTGTCCGCTGGATATTTATATGTCTGTTCCTGATATATGCTTCAAGCATAGTATCAAACATATTTTTCAGCATACTTCAGACACTTCTCGGAACAGAACTTCACCCGATTGATATGTCGGCTGACGACAATGCAATTTCACGATTTACGAATATTTTCGCAATGGTGATACTTGCACCTGTTTTTGAGGAAATACTTATGCGAGGTACTTTTCTCCGCAATACCGGACGTTATGGAACGTGGTCGGCGATATTCACAAGTGCGATTATGTTCGGACTATGGCATATGAACTATGAACAAGAAATATACGCCACAGTTATGGGAATATGTTCCGGATTTCTGCTTGTAAAAACTCAGTCGCTTATTCCGTCGATAATACTTCATATGTCAATGAATACCATAGGAGCAGTGCAGTCATTATTTATCGGAAATATTGATTTGGAACAAATGCAGAGCGGAGATTCGGCATATATCATTGAACATTTTTCAGACGTAATGCCTATTATGGCGTGCGGAATGATAATTTTGCTTGCTTCCGCAACCGGATTTGTTATGCTGATTCTGGAAATAATTATGCATCGTGAAAGTTTTCGTATCGAGCCGAAATGCAGTGAAGTATCAGAACCGAAAAAATTTGCGGTTTATTTCACAGCACCGGTGACAATAGTTCTTGTCCTGATTCTTATAGGAATTACTGTTCTCAATGCGTCGTCGGTCTGAAAAAAGCAAGGCACCACATAATGAATATATTTACAGCCCTTCGGAACAAAATCCAAAGGGCTGTTATTATCAGAAATCAGAATTGCTATTTTATGATTACGCCCCAGCTGTTCTGACCTACTTTACTGTATATGTAAAGAACAATCTGTTTTTTCTGATACTTATAGTAGAAAAATGTTCCGGCTGCTGCTGCAATCGAAAGAACAACCGCAAGGACAATACCGGCAACGCCTTTTACTGCAAGAATCATTATCAGCCATATAACGACAATTACAGCTATAAGAATAGGAAGGTAGAAACTGTTAAATTCTCTGCCGGTTATTTTCATATAGTGCATTATTTCGTGTTCCTGAAGGTTGTCGTAATGACGGGCGATAAAATCGTCAATTCTTGCCCAGCTGCAGAACTGCTTGAGTGTATCGAAATCCATTGTAAAGTCCTGACCAGTCTGTGTAATTCTATAGCAGACAGTGAATCCGCCGTTACTTTTCGGGATACAGTCCATGATATGTACAAGAGTTCCGGCTTTTGCCTGACCGCTTATTGATTTGGTAACGATTAGTTTTCTGTCAACTGCTTCATCAATACTGTAAAGATATATTGCCATAAAATCCATTCCTTTCCAGTTCACGCTCCGAACGTTGAACTATCATATAATAGTATATACTTTTTTTCATGATTTGTCAATAGAATTTATACCCAAAGCTAACACTTCTGAAATAATAACATCGGGTATAACATAACAGAATTATTTTTTTCTGAAACTGAAATTGGCTTTGGCAATTTTTTTACGCTGTTTAGCCTGTTTCAGAAGTTCTTCTTTAGAAAGCATTTCTTGTCCCGGAGCGTTTGTGTGAGGTCGGATATTTACTGTTGTTTTTGGTTTATCAGGTTTGCTGTCATCTGGAATTTCTGCAAAGTAAGCTATTTTATCACTGTTTTCAGACGTTTTTTCCTCATAAAAGGGATTGGATTCATCAATATCGACACGGCTTGAATATTCCGGTTCTTCGTTATTTACGGTTGGTTCTGACTGAATATTTCCGATATTTCTGATACGTTCGGGGTCGGGGGCGGAATTTGTAAGAAATTCAACGCCGTTGAATGCGTTAATATTGGTATTTCCGCTGAAATCGTCATCAAATCCGCTGAAAAAGTCTGTTCCGTCTGATTCTATGGGAGTATCCGGAGCTTGTTCCGGCACAGATTCAGGGACGGAATATTTTTCAGATTCAAAAAGTTCATTTGCAATCTGTTCAAATGAAAGTTTGCTGACATCTTCTGATTCGGGAGTAATTTCCTCAGCCGGAACGGATTCGGGAATAATTTCCTCAGCCGGAACAGGCTCGGGAATAATTTCTCTGACCGGAACGGGTTCGGGAATAATTTCCCTGACCGGAACAGGCTCGGGAATAATTTCTCTGACCGGAACGGGTTCGGGGATAATTTCCCTGACCGGAACGGGTTCGGGGATAATTTCCCTGACCGGAACGGGTTCGGGAACAGTTTCCACAGCCGGAGCAGAAGATTCACGGACATAGTTCGCCGTGCCTGAATTGATTTTGTCAAGAAGTTTTGAAAGCGGTACGCTTTCCGATTTGGAAATAAATATCTGACAATTTGAATTTTTTTCTTCCATATCAAGAAGAAGCATCAGCTGACTTTCATCGGGAACACAGACGCTGAAATCCGAAAGTTTCATTGTAAGCATTTGTCTTGCTCTTGTCTGTCCGCTGTTTGCCATTGTTACAACAGCCATATATTCAGCCGGTATGCTGTCGATTGTGCCGTTGCAGACTGTAATTCCCGTGACACCTGCGATAATGTCATGGGAGCTTGTAAGAATTGCCGACAGTTCAGCGTCGGGGGAATGTATACCGTTTACGCCTGAATCAAGAAGTTTTTCGGCATATTCTTTCACCATACTGTAAAAAATATTTATACCCATATTATCACCGTCCATTTTTAGCTGTTGAGTTATGGCTTGCCGACATCTGCCGTTTTTTGTATTCCTCAACGATTTTCCTTACAGAATCCGGATTTGATTTTATCAGTTCGGAATTGTACACGCAGGAAAGTGAAATATCGTCCTGTGTTCCGTAATTCGAGCGTTTTTTCAGATTCCGCACAACAAATTTTTCAAAAGTTCCGGATTCTGAAAGCCGGCTTGTAATAATTGCATGATAGTCCAGAAAATCCGAATCACTTCCGAAAGATGTATAAAGTCCGTCTGTTGATGCAAACAGAGCAAGAGGCCGTTTTTCTTCCGTATAGAAATCCGAAAACATTGTCAGGGCATTTGAATTGCACATTGATGATGTTATATTTGCCGGATTTGATTCATCATATCCGATAAGAAGTGAAGTTTCTCCGTCCTCAAAAACGCCGACAAGACTGCCGTCGCCAATCTGAAATCCAAACGAAAAATTTTTTCCTGCCACTGCCGTTACAAGAGTTGTTCCGTAGTAGGAAACAACGGGAATACTTTCAAATTCGGCGTTGTTAAAATTCTGTTTTTCCTGAATTGTCACGGAATTATTATGATAATGCTCTGCGATTTTTGTATTCCACTCTGCAATTATCTGTTTTTCGATATTACGAAGTACCATTTTGTGATTATCCGGAAAATATCTGTTAAATTCCGCCGGATTGCTGTAGAATCGTGAAATAACTCTGACAGTACTTTCTACAGCGAGTTTCGAGCCTATATCGCTGCGGAAGTGTTTTTTGCTTCCGTGACCGTCCGCAACTACAGCAACGGCATATTCATCATTTATAAAATACGCCGAAAAGTCCTGACATATCAGATTTTGTGCGATATGGCTTGCTCCTGTAACGGAAGTGCTGAAACCACTGTACATATTATAATTCTCCTTGCGATACATTTGATTACCAGCCGGTATCGAAAGAAATATCGCCGGAATCGTCCTGTGAGACAAGTTCCTGAATCTGCTTGCCGAGCATCTTCTGCTTTGAGGCGAAAACGTCATCGCCTTTAAGTTCTTTGCCGGATTCATCTGAAAGCGTCATACTTTTGCTTCCTATCTGCGAAGCCGTAACGGCGACTATTTTAATCATCTGTGCAAGCTGACCGCCTGTATATGCGTGTACAACCGTATCTTTTGAGCCGGTAAATTCGGCGAGCATATCGTCATTTGCTTCGTCGCCGATTCCGAGAGCCGCTTTAAGTCCGAATTTATACCAGCTGTTTGACTGAAGTTCTTTAAGACCTTTTTTGTAATCGTCCGACGGATAGCCGTCAGTCATGAGGAATATTACCGGAGCAAATGAAAGAGACGGCGAATTGAGAAAACTGTTTCTTGACATACGTGCGGAAAGTTCCTCAAAAGCAGCTCCCATGCTGGTAACTCCGGAGGCTTCCAGCCTGCTCCATTCAAATTCTTCAATGGAGACAGGCTGTGAATACATCCACTTCACATTGGTTGAAAATGTAAGAACCGCAACTTTTACATCTGTATCGGCTTCGCCGACTTTGCGGATTTCGGGGATAAGCTCTTCCATAACGGTATTGAGCTGACCCATTTTTGTACCTCTCATACTTGCCGAAGTATCGATAACGAAAAATATAACGAGGCTTTTTCTGGAAACTCCGGTAGCACTCAGCGGGTCGTCGTCATCAAAATCACGGAGACTTCCGGTGGTTGTGTTTATTTTTGCGTTGAATTTATCGTTCATAGAAAACTTCCTTTCAAACTAAAATTTTGCCTGTACTTCGCCGAAATTTATTTCAAGACCTTTCCATATCGGAAAGCCTTTCTGCGGAGCTATATCATAGAATATTCCGTCCGGCATCTTGACTTTCCAGTGTTTCTGCGAGCAGTTTTTTATTCCGAGTATACCAGGTCTGAGCTTGTTTTCTACCAGTTCTCCGGCAATATTGCGAAAATCCTCGCAGTCGGAATAAATATCGCATTCAAAGAATTTTCTGCCGAGATACAGCGGAACACGGAAATCACTGTTTGAGAATGCAAGTGTAGCGAAAGTCATTCCGCACTTCGGACACTGATAAGTAACATTATCGGGTCTGCTGAACATTGAAGTAAAATTGGTACGTCCGCAGCCGCATTTTATTATTTCGGAACGCAGGCGGATAAAGATTTTCTGCCATTCGTTCTCAATAATACGCCTGTTAGGGTCGTAAAGACCGACAGTAAAAGAATGTATGAAGGCATTTTTTATATAGTCCGGATAGACTTTCCAGAATTTTATTACATTATCGTGGATTCCACGGACGGGACGGTTTGAAGAATCATCAGGGTCATAGACAAAAAGTGCGTTCTGACCGTAATGTTTAAGTTCGGAAGCCTCTGTAAGACAAATATCCCTGACAACTCTTTCGCCCTCCATCGGGTCGCCACGGAAAAGCATTTTGAACAGAACAACAGCAAGAGAATATTTATCTGTCTGAACATCGGGCTTGGAGATTCCACGGACTATTTCCGGAGCCATATATCCGGGTTTTCCGCCGATTCCGAAATTACTTCCCTCCGGAGCGATATTATCGCAGTCGCAGACGAGGACATCACCTGTTTCAACATTTATGAAGAATCCTCCGTCGTTCAAATCCTGATAGCTTTTTCCTGCTCTGTGGAGCTGACGGAAAGCATTGACAATATTGATGACTGCTGTAATCATGGCATACAGATTTGTAAACCGCACGGTTTCCTTTACTGCTCTTCCGGTGAGAGGGTCAATAATCAGCTTGTATGTATTGAGAATATCCACAAACGAATCAAAGTTTGACGGCTTGAGATCCATGAGATAGCCGAATCCGCCGTCGGGAGTTTCTTTTGTCAGATATTTAGGCCACAGAAAGCTGTCGTCCGGTGCTCCGTCGGCTATATTCCGCCGGAGATTTTCACGGAACTCTTTCGGGCGTTTGATTTTATCGACATCATACCATTTTAAAGCCCATTGAGTGCCGTTAAATTCGACAAGATAGACAATACCCTGACCTCCGCTTCCGATAGCTGATTTTATGACAGCTTTTCCGCCAAATTCCATATCTACAGTCTGACCTGTTTTAAGTTCTATCATTACAAAAAACCTTTCCTGATATTTTAATGTTATATTCTTATCATATGTTTATTTTATATTTCCATGCCTGCCGGAACGGTCTGTGTTTTTATTCCGTGGCTGAGGCAGAATTTATGAGCGTATGAATTTTCATAGCATTTGACGGTGAGTTCCGGACAGAAAAGGAAAGCGGAATCATCAATATATTTCACGCTGTCCGGAAGTGTGATTACTTTCAGATTTTCACAGCCCGAAAATGCCTGAAGTCCGATACTGCTGACAGTTGACGGAATAACCACAGAGGCAAGAGCTTCACAGCACATGAAAGTGTTATCTTCAATTGCAAGAACGCCGTGGGGTATCGCAATACTTACGAGTTCCGAGCATTGGCTGAATGCTCCGGCACGGATTATTCTTACAGAATCCGGAAGCTCAATAGTCTGGAGTTTCTTACAGCTTGAAAAGGCGTATTCTCCGATGGCAATTATAGTTGAGGGGAGTTTGATGCTCCGCATAATTGAATATTTATCGAAACAGAATCCCTCTATCTGAGTATAGCCCCCTTTTATGACAATATGTTTTGTCAGACGGTATTTTACAGCGTCGAGGGGTTTGAATATCTTTGCATTGATGTTAAGGGAAGTTGATGATGATTTGATTTTGCTTACTACGGTTGCAGGAGCAGGCTCAGGAACGGCTCGTAAGGGTTCGGATACCGGATTGAGACGTATTTCAAATTCCCATTTAAGCATATATGTCAGGCAGGCGAGAACAAATTCGGCTGCTGCTTCCGATACAAAGCATTCGCTGATAAGACGTGTTCTGGCACGCATAATTGCGATTTTATGGTTTCCCTCGCCCAGCATACTGCGGAGGATTCCCGAATTTATTGCATATATGAGCAGACGTTGTTCGGGTTTGTAGTCAGCGAGATAGTCTCTCAGCAGAGCAGTAAGACTGCGGACATTTACCTGTTTTCCGCTGAAATTTTCAACAATAAGCGTATGAAGTATACGCTGTATTGTCATTGTATTTTCAAATCCCTCCACATTCTGAAGTATAGGCGCACCGCACTGACTGCATGAAAGTGCACCGGATTCTATTTCTGCATTACAGATTTCACACTGCATAGCGTATATCCTCCTGATTTATTATGAGATAATTTCCATATAACTTTCCGGTTTATGGACAGTCCTATAAATATTGTAACATATTTTGTGCAGAATTACAATGTAGATTTTTTATAAAAATTACAAAGATTTTGTGTAGATAATATACAAAGTCGTATATGATATAATACTGACCAGTATCAGGATTATTTTTTTGTTACCATGGTATTATTGTAACAGCCTGATTTCCCATTTCGGAATACCGCATATCCACGAGTTCACGGCGATAAGCGGTATAAGCACCACGGAGCGGGTCGTGAATATAATAATAATATTCGTCGTATCCGACAAGAACAAGACAGTGTTCATTTGCAAGCCATGTGAATTTTTCATCGCTTCCCTCTATAAACCAGCTGGAACTTTCCGCAAAATGAAGGGGTTCCATTGATATGCTTGCCCAAATCATGACAGGCTGACCGAAGTCAATATAAAGCGAACACAATTCATCGAGTGAAGTTCCGGTAAGATAGTATATATCAAAATATTTATCCTGAAGATAATTTTCAAACATTTCACGGATAGTATTGCTGTAACATCCGTAACCGCCGGAACTTCTCGGATTTCCTATGTATGTAAAATTCGGGTCACCGCCGTAAAATTTTTTATCTTTAGGGTCGGTTCTGAACTCGGCAGTTTTGATATATCCGCCATCAATGAGTTCTCCGGCGGTTACTTTTAATCCGTAATATCCGAGAAGCATTGATGCACTTACAAGTTCACAGCCTGTGGGATAATCTGCCTGAGAAACATATGGAACGTCAATACAACCGGCTTTTTTATAATCCGGAGCAGGCAAATCCTTTGTTTCCAAAGTTTTTGATGTATCTGATTCTCTTACTTCCGGGAGCTTGAATGTAATTTTTTCTTGTTCGTGTTTGTTTTTTGCAATAGCCGGAACAGCATCGGTTTCATCAGATTTTTTTTCTGTAGAAGTCACAGTTTTTGTTCCGGATTTTTTTGTAGATTTTGCAGTGGTCTTTGTTTCTGATTTTTTTGTAGATTTTG
>CAMWYX010000058.1 GCA_947178575.1 uncultured Ruminococcus sp.
TTGTCAAGTGAGACGCAATTCATCCCCCGCCTATAGAGGCGGGGGTCTTCTTGCTGGAAGAGGATAAAAATGCTTTCCGCTTCACAACGGAAAGCGTTTTTAATGTTTATCGATAAATTTTTATCGTGCAGAATATATAAACAGATTCCGAAAAATTATTCCTGTATTGTGCAAACATATAAAATTTAATGTTAATCATTAAAAATACATTGACAAACATAAAAACATATGATATTATATAATCACGGAAAGGGAATTGTATTCCCACCGCAAATATATAATATGGAGTGTTTTAATATGAAAGACCAGACTATCAGCAAAATCAATCAGCTCGGCAAAGTGAGCCGTATTATCCTCGTGATTATGAAAGTTTTCCTCATTATAGGAATCATAGGCTGTATCACCGGAATTATCGCCCTCCTCGCTATGCCTAAAACAAATGTAATAACAGCAGACGGCGATGTTTCCGCACAATTAAGAATCAACAGTTCAGTTTTTCCCTCATATATCGGAAAAAATAATAGTATTATATCCGAAAGTATCAGGGAAGATGATATTGATTTCGGAACATTCGGCAAAGAATTTAAATGGAATGTAGATGCGTCCACAACCGAAGACGGCATTGTATTCAATATCAACGGCGTACTTGATTCCGAAAACCGTTGTCCGTTTGTAAAAAATATTGTTTATATCATAGTGAAAAGCGGTCTGTTCTGTGCTGTGATGTTCATTACCGCTGTTTTCGGCGGAAAACTTGCAAAAACTTTTGAAACCTGTATTTCCCCTTTTGAAGAAAATATACTTATTTCAATGAAAAAATTCGCATTTTCACTTATTCCTACAGGAATTGTTTCAATCCTGTACTACGGAACAAGTTCGCTCGCTATAGTATTTGTGGTAATCGTTGTTATCCTTTTTACGTATATTTTCAGCTACGGTGCGGAACTTCAGAAAGAATCCGACGAAACACTTTAAGGAGAATCCCAATATGTCAATAATATTAAGACTCGACCGTGTTATGGCAGACAGAAAAATCAGCCTTAATGAACTCAGCGAAAAGGTCGGGGTAAGCAATGTGAATCTTTCCAAAATAAAAACCGGTAAAGTAAGTGCTATACGTTTCAGTACCCTGAACGCTATATGCCGTGCACTTAAATGTCAGCCCGGCGATGTTCTGGAATATATCGAAGATAATGATTCATGTGAATAATCAGATAATAGAAATGCTTTCCGGTTCACAACGGAAAGCATTTTTTATATTTTGCCTGTATATCTTTTTTACTCTGCGTTTCGGAGTTCGCTTAAATCAAACTTAAATTCCTTATAAACAGCCATACCGTAATAAAGGTCGCTGTCAGTGTGTTCCTGCTTATTAAGGATTCTTGCATATATTATGTCACTTGACGGAGTTGTAAGAGAGCCTGTGCCGTCTGTTTCGTTGAGGAAAGAAATTTCATTACCGTATTCATCGTAGAAAAACAGTACCATAGAATATAAAGGTGCATAACATCCATCTATTGTAATGTGTTCTGCATCATTTTTGTCATCTAAATCGCTTGGGTATTCCCATTCTACATGAATACTTGCAGGGCTGTATTCAGAGAGTCTGACTTTGTATCCGTCTTCCTGCTGTTCAATTGCAGTTCCGTTAATCAGGTCTTTGTCAACAACAATGCGTTTATTTATTACTACGTCATTCAGTTCATCGTGAATATTGTAATAATCATCACCGACGTGTAATTTTTCAAGAGTAATAACAGCATTTTTTGACTCTGTAAGCCTGTATTCATCAAGAAGTTTAAGAGTAATCTGTCCGCTGAAGCTGTTTTCCGTACCCTCATCAAGCATCATGTTTCCCTCAAGCCATGTGTAATTTGAATTTCTGTCATATCTGCTTGTTGTTTCAAAAACAATATCGCCACAGTCAATTTTGATTGAATCAAAGCCGACGTATTTGTAGCCATTGGGATTTCCGTTGTTGAGACTTCCTTTGAGACCAAGTACAAGCGTTCTTCCGTCACAATACGTACTCTCAATTGAAACCGATATTTCGTCATTGCTGATGATTTCAGCTTCCTCATCTGTATTTGCAAAGGATTCCATCATTTCATAGTTGTTTAAATCGGGAGTTTTATCAACTTTCCATTCAGTTCCGTTGTCATCAACGTGAGTTTTTGTTTTATTGGATTCAAGATTCCTGAATAAATCGCTGTGAGCTGCTGCAAATACAGTAGTTCCGCCACACGCTGCGATTACTGCCGCAAGTATTACCGCACCAATTCTGGGCTTACGTCTCTTTTTAACCGACATAGTGTCTTTTTCTTCTCTGAAGCGTTTCATAATATTATTTACCTCCTGATTGCTTATCGTTTCTGCTTCCGGCAGTTCACTCGCATCATTATTCAGGAGCTGATATAATTTTTCATTCATAGCCGTTTCTCCTATTTGAAATAACCCGGATTATGCCTTATAATCTTCTGCTTTCCTCTGGAAATACGCTTGTACAGAAAATTGTGGGATTTTCCAAGCTCCATAGCAACATCATCGATACTTTCGCCGTTCCAGAAAATCTTTATAAAAATCATTTTGTCTTCATCTTTAAGACATGATATAAGTTCTGCAAAAAATTCATCAAATGATTCATTCCCTGTAAAAAGAGACTCATCTGATACAGGCAATGTATCAATATCTTCCATTGGTTGAAGCCTTTTTATTATTCTTAATCTATCGAGAGCGGAATATTTTGCAATTGCGGAAATCCAGTTCTCGAATCTGTTTTGTCCATTGTAGGAATTTATATTGTTCCATATTTTCAGAACTGAATCGTACAAGCATTCTTCGGCATCTTCCGGATAATCATATAAAATGCGATGAATTACTGCCTTTAATAATCCACCATAATTCTTAACAACGAATTCCAGAGCGTCCTCATTTCTTCGCTGTAACTCCTGCAGGAAATTTTTTTCTGTGATTTTCAATTTGGTACCTCCTTTTGTGACCTCGTTTTACCTCCTTCACTTACCAATACGAAATTGAAACACACTTTCTGACACTTTCAGAAAAGTTTTTTATTTAATAAATAGTCGGTTTTAAAGCGGAAATTCTATTATAAATACTGAACCCTTTTCACTGCTTACCGCTCTGACTGTACCATTATGATACATAACGCCATGCTTTACAATCGAAAGTCCGAGACCTGTTCCTTTTATCTTCTGTGAACGGCTTTTGTCGGCACGATAAAAACGCTCAAATATACGGTCAATGTGGTTCTCAGATATTCCGATTCCCGTATCCGAAACAGTTATTATCGCTTTCATCGGAATGTGAGACACCCTGACAATATATTTTCCGCCGTCATTATTGTACTTTATCGCATTGTCACACAGATTGTACAATATTTCCTCCAGAATTGTGGGATTTCCTTTTATTTTAATATGCTCGCCCTCAAGAATCTGCGATACATTTTTCTGATTTGCAGAATTTTTCAATCGGTTCATAACGCTTTCTGCAATGTCATAAATGTCAACTTCTTTATCAGGATATAAAGTTACTCCCTCGTCAAGTTTTGACAGCGAAACTATATCATTTATCAGCGTTATCAGACGTTCCGCTTCGTTGCGTATATCTCCGCCGAACTGTACTGTATCTTCTGATTTTACTATTCCGTTTGCAAGCATATCCGCTATGCCATATATTGTAGTGAGCGGTGTTTTGAGTTCGTGCGAAACGTTTGATGTAAATTCACGACGCATTTTTTCAAGTGCCTGCTCCTCCGTAACGTCCATGATGAATACAACAATTCCGTTAAGCGTATCGGATATTGATGCCGGACTTGCAATAACTTTTCTGTCTCCCATTATCGTTTTGAGTATACATTCTGAACGCCGTCCGCCCATTGCGTTCATTATACAATGACGGAACGGCTCGTCATTGCTGAGATTATAAATGCTCTGTCCCGAATTAAGATGCTCTGCTCCCAAAAGACGATATGCTTCCGTATTACACGAAAGTACAACAGTTTTCGGGTCGGCAATAATTATTCCGTCCTTTACGCTTTCAAGTATGGTGCTGAATACAACTTCCGAACTGTTAAGCTCTGTTTTATATCGGTTTACTTTGCCGTTCTGAACTTTAAGCCGTTTAAGTACCGGAATAATTTCCCTGTATACCCTTTCTATCTTCGGATTTTCAGGGTCTATATTTTTTAACGGCTTTACTATTCTTTTTGACACAGAAATACTCACCGCAGAAATGATAAGCACAAGAATCAAGAAAATTTCCGCCGTAAATCCTGCATTTTCCGCAAATTCCTGCCATTTTTTCCCGTCACTTCCGCACACCGTCCACAAAATGAATCCGGCTGTTACAATAGATGATATTACTGACGTTATAAAAATTCCGAAAAATATTTTTCTGGTCATTGAATTTATGTCTATACCTCACTTTCCGATAATTATTATTAATCAATCAACGCTGAATCTGTATCCTACCCCCCGTATTGTTAATATATGACTGCTTTCTTCTTTCAACTTCGCCCTCAGTGTACGTATATGTACATCTACCGTCCGGCTTTCCCCTGTAAAATCAAATCCCCATACTTTCCGGAGAAGTTCATCACGTGAAAATACCTTTCCGGCATTCCTCAGAAGCAAAACAAGAACTTCATATTCTTTAAGAGTCAGAAATACATATTCTCCGCCGACTTTTACCTCATGCTTATTTGTGTCAACAGTTATTCCGCCTGCCGAAAGTATATTGTCCGTCCCCGAACCCGCTGTCCTCCGCAGAAGTGCCTTTATACGTGATATGAGTTCCATTGTCCCGAACGGCTTCGATATATAATCATCTGCTCCGCTGTCAAGTCCTGTTACTGCATCAAATTCCGTATCCTTTGCCGTCAGAATTATAACCGGAAGTCTGTTCGTCTTTTCATCTGCACGCAGTTTCTTTAATATGCTTATTCCGTCCTCCTCCGGAAGCATTATATCCAGAAGAAGAAGTTCCGGAATTTTTTCATTCATCGCTCTGTAAAATTCTGACGGACTTTCAAATCCCTCCGCCTCAAAACCTGTATTATTAAGTGCGTAAAGAACAAAGTTTCTTATTCCGCCGTCGTCCTCTAACATATATATCATATATATCACCCTAATACAGTATACATTATCCTGAAAAAAAATGCAATAATTTATTCATAATTCTTTTTCAAGTATTTCAGCGTTCTTTCACTGATTATACATAAATGCTTGTTAAAATAATACCATAGAAAAAGAAATAAAATGGAATTGGGAAACCACTATGTAAACAGGTGAATTATATGAAAAATTCTTTGATTAAAACCTTTGGTTTCCTCATCGCTGTGACTGTTGCTGTCAGTACATCATCGTGCAGTGCCGAAACTTTGTATGAAAACAACTCTTCGGAAAATCTGTCCGAATCTTCTGATAATTCAACGTCTCAGTCAATATCAGATATTCAGACATCAGAAATTACAGCCACTCAGACGGTATCAGATTCAGACGAACAAATAAACTCCGATTACAGAAATGTATTTTCAGACAGGGATTTGAATCCTCAGTTTGATAATGTCGATACTGAAATAAAACTTAACGGTGATTCGGCAGAATACAGCGGAAACGGCGTTTCTGTTGACGGTTCGGAAATAACTATCTATCAGGAAGGTATATATAAATTGTCCGGTACTCTCAATGACGGACAGATTATTGTTAATGCCCCCGATGCAAAAGTACAGCTAATCCTCGATAATGCCGATATTTCATGCAGTACGTCTTCTGCAATATATGGCATTGATTCAAAAAAGATTTTTATCTCACTCGCCGAAAACAGTGTGAATACTCTCGCTGACGGTGAATTATATAATTACGCCGATGAAACAAACCAAGAACCAGATTCCTGTATTTTCAGCGGTGACAGCCTTACTATCAACGGAACAGGTACGCTGAATGTAAATTCAAATCTCATCGGTATCCACAGTAAAGACGATGTTGTCATAACAGGCGGAAATATCAATATCGATTCCGGCGGTGACGGCATCAAAGGTAAAGATTATGTGGCTTCTGCCGGCGGAAACATCAATATAACTTCCGGCGAAGACGGCATCAAATCTACAAATAAAAATGATTCTTCCCTCGGTTATGTATATATCCAAAACGGTGAATTTACCATAAATTCCGCACAGGACGGCATACAGGCTGAAACGGATTTAATCATACTTGGCGGAAATTTGGACATAACAAGCGGAGGCGGTTCAGAAAATTCCACAAAAACTCATTTCGATGATTTCGGCGGTATGAAAGGCGGTTTCAATCGTGGAGGCTCTGACGGAAATTTCGGTGATATGACTCCGCCAGACGGTTTCAGACATGACCATTCCGGAAATATGTCCGAAGATATGACACCTCCCGAAAAAATCAAAGCAGATGATTCCGGTGATATGATTCCTCCGGAAATTCCCGAAAATCAAAATAATATAACCGATACATCAGATAATACATCTTCTGTAAGTACAAAGGGACTCAAAGGCGGTGCATCAGTCAATATAACCGGCGGAAATATTTCTGTAAATTCTGCCGATGATTCTTTACATTCCGCAAACATTGATATAAACGGCGGTAATATGACTCTCACTTCCGGCGATGACGGAATCCATGCGGATTCATGCGTGAATATCAACGGCGGAACAGTGAATATTACCGAATCATATGAGGGAATCGAAGGCGCAGTAATCAATATTACCGGCGGTGATATTAAACTGAAATCCTCCGACGACGGTTTCAATGCTTCCGACGGCGTTACAAATCAAGGTGGTATGGGAACATATTCCAACGGCGTGGAACTTAACATCAGTGGCGGTTCTGTATACGTTAACGCCGAGGGAGACGGTGTTGATTCCAACGGCGATATGACTATCAGCGGAGGTACTATAATTATTGACGGTCCTGTAAACGGCGGAAACGGTGCTCTCGACGGCAATAACGGAATAATCGTCACAGGCGGTACTCTTATCGCTGCCGGAAGTTCCCAGATGGCTGAATGTCCCGATAAATCGTCAACTCAATATGTAGTCTCGGCAACTTTTGACAGTTCGCAGAACGCCGGTACTTCCGTTAAACTTCTTGATGAAAACAACAGTGAAATTATTAATTTCACGTCGGCTAAAACTTTTGATAATATTGTTATCAGTTCCCCGAATATTCTGAAAGGTAAAACTTATACTTTCTATCTCAACGATACAGAATCCGAAAGCTTTACCGCAGATGAAATTATCTCCACTATCGGCAGACAATCCGCAATGGGCGGAGGTTTCAAAGGCGGTATGGGAGGATTCGGCGGAGGACACGGCAACAGAGACGATTTTCAACCTCCCACAAACGAGAACGGAACTCCTGAAATGCCTGCGGATTTCGACAACAGAAATAAACAGAATCCCCCCGAATTTACTTAATGACATCTTCAAAATTCATATAAACCACCCTAAAACAAAAACGGTCAGGCATCAAGTCTGACCGTTTTTGTTTATATTTATGTAATATACTTTAATTTTCATTCTTCAATTGTGATAACACCGTTCTGAGACAACCATTCCAGAAACTTAAAGCGTGCTTCATCTTTACATTCCGGCTTAACCATATAATACATATAATGTTCGACGAGATGGAGCGTTCCGGCTGTACGTCCCTCAATTTTAAATTGTTCAAATCCCATTGGAATGTATGTATTCCAGATTTCATCAGGGGATATATGATTTTTCAGATGGGTAATTTCAAATAAGCTTCTTCCTGCACATGGACATTCATCAAACCTCAAAATTTCCGGATGCTCTCTTTTAATTTTCTCCACATCAAACGGTGCGTCCTTATATTTTTTTACATGGTTTGCATATGCTATCTGCTGTATACCAATCGCTTCATAATGCTCTGTACGTGTCGGACAGCCCGGATTACAGCAGGCGTTGACCAGCAGTTCACACTTTTTCTTATCAGGGATTTTTTCGAGAGTATCAAAATCATGATTTAAGTCATAATCAACCACAACAATATGATAATCCTTTTCAACCTCCTTACAAAGCTGTTCCTGATTAGTGATGCGTTTACAGGTTGAACTTGTGATTTTGTAATTGGGATAATTTTTTCTTATGTAATCCTCCAGCAATGGTGAGAGAACAATAACCTCATTCATGCCATTATCGGCAAGATGCATCACCATATTGCAGAAATCATCATGAAGATGTTTCTTTTCAAGCATGGGATTGGTGAATGTAAATCTAAGCGGAATCCCTCTTTCATTGAAATTCTTGATAACGCTTTTGATAAACATCTTGTCACATATTCCACCCTGTGTACGACCCCCGTTCCATAAAGACGGAGGAAAAACACCATATACCGAAGCAATTTCAACGCCTTCACGAAAATATTGTGGACACTGATTTAAAAATTCAACAAAAACGAGATTCAGCTTAAAATGCCCTGCAAAATCAGGAAGATGAAAACGTGCTTTCATTTATATGCTCCTTTCTGTAATCCTATTATTTAAATATATATGTCTATAATTTATCTCTCAACTAAAAAATTTCTGATATTCATTCAGGTCAAATTTTAAATCCAAAGTTTTTATCCAGTCAATATTTTCATCATTATTAAAATATTTGTGATAATATCCCCAGCAACGCCGGTATAACTCTTCCTGCCAGTTTTTAGCACACCAGTCATGAAAAAAATATTCGTCCTGAATCAAATCATACGCATCATTGCCGTATTTCTGCCAATCGTCATCTGTCCAGTCCTCAACACGCCTGATACCACTGTTTCGGTAATCTTCAAAAAAAGTCCTGCTGTTTCCTCTGTCTTTTTTTATCACAATACCTATTTTCTTCCATTCAACGCAGTCATCACAGTATTTGACTTTTACAACAGCAATCACACAACTAAAATCACAATTACAGTCACATATCAGAAGTGGAAAATTGCAGTTCATTTTTCTGCTGACAAGTTCCTTCATATACCGACATTCACCGGAATTTTCATTGTAAAGCGATGGCACAAGCCAATAATATCTATAATAATCTATAAAACCATTTTCATCATATGTAACCATTGCTTCATTAATGTCAATTCCGTCAACCAAAATACGCCTGTCTCTTTCAGTAAGTTTATTGTAATTCATAAAATTTCTCCTGCTATGAGAAAATCCGCCCAATCTGGACGGATTCAATAATATATGCCGGCATCGAAATAGTTTCCCGGGCCGTCGCCAGCCAAGTATCGTCTTCGTAA
>CAMWYX010000059.1 GCA_947178575.1 uncultured Ruminococcus sp.
CCTATACAGTAGTGGCGAAGTGGACACGCCTGTAAGAATAAGGGCTGCCTGATTTTTCAGGTGGAAACTTAATTACCAATCTTCTTACGAAGCCCCCACCTCTTAGTGAATTTATGAGCGTAGGTGGGGGAGAGTTCACCATTATTCTACCATATTTCTGAAAATTTTATGTTATTAATTAAGCAATTATTGATTAATTTTCTGTAAAAAAGTAATATGAATTACCGCATATATAAATCCAAAATCAATCATAGATTTAAAACTCTCATTATTTTGTATGATTATACATAATATCGATTATAACGTCTTTAAAGATTGTGAATTGCGTATAATCAGCAGATATTGACTTTAATCCGGAAATATGATAAAATTATCCTGTTGTATTGTATCCTCGCAGGAGGAATAATAACAAGGAGGAAAATTGAATATGAAAAACAAATCCCAGATAAGAGCAATGGTTCTTACAGGTCTGCTGATGGCGATTGTTGTCATTTTCTGCACAACGCCAATCGGTTCAATCCCTGTAGGTCCGCTCGTTATCACGCTCAACGTTATTCCGGTAGGAATTGCGGCGGTCGCTCTCGGCCCTGTCGGCGGACTGATTATCGGCACTTTTTTTGGAATCCTCAGCTTTCTGCAATGTTTCGGAATAGGAGTTCCAAGTGCTATGGGTGCGGTTCTGCTTGAAATCAATCCGTTTTTTGCCTTTGTGCAGAGAGTGATTCCACGTGCGCTTGACGGTCTGATTGCAGGATTTATCTTCCGTGGAGTGGCAAAAATTGCAAATTCATGGATTTCGTGCTTTGTAACCGGATTCTGTACCGCACTTTTAAATACTGTCCTGTTTATGGGTGCACTTGTTCTGCTTTTCGGAAATACCGACTATATTCAGGAACTCATGGCAGGCAAAAATGTAATTGTATTTATTATTACATTCGTTGGAGTGAATGCACTTGTCGAAATGTGTACGGCTTCAATATTTACCGGAGCTGTCGGCTCTGCTCTTGTTGCGGCAAAACTCATCAGCATACCGGAAAAGAAGCATAAATCACAGGAAATCACAGAATAAAAATATCTCTTATTTATTATCACGGATATTAATTAAGATAAAATATACTTAACACAGACAATACAACCGAAAGCCTCCTTCAGCAGGGAGGCTTTGATATTATCCGGTTACTTTTGTAAATACAAGATTTCCGTTATTTGCCACAAGAGTCATTACATCTTTTTCAATAATGCATCTGTATCTTGCGATATTTCCGTTATCTCCGGATATTCCGAATATATCCATACCGTCGCCGGTAAATATTATATTTTCGCTGTCTGTTTCATAACTGCACATTCTTATTTCGGCATCAAGGGCGTTTTCAGCAACGATAATTCCGTAACGGTTTTCAATATTCCCATACTGCTCAGACAACTGGTCATAGAATATTCCGCTCATAAGCGTATATTCCCCATATACAGAATCAGACGGCTCACCGTTACGCTCCATAGTAATCATATCTATTTTTTCGTCGCCCTCTCCTATACTTAACGAGTAAAGCGTTCCGTCATAACTGTACTGTGCATTATCCGGATTTCCTGAACTAAGTTCCGCACTGCCTTTTTCGTCAATATAAAGCATATCCGTGAAATCAACTTTAAGATAAAGCATATTGTCATCTTTGAATACAAAACTGCCGTGAATTTCATCGCTGTACCATTCGCCGATAAGCATATCTTTTGTGATTTCATTCTTTTTTTGTTCTGAACAAGATGCCAGACACAGAATCATCAGAACCGAAAGAAAATATATAGTAAGATTTTTAACTTTCATTCTGACTCCTTGTATAAACTTCCGGAGAAGCTGAACCGTCCGTTCCGTAAATCATAGTAAGAGTATCATTCTGGATAGTATAGCTGTATCGCAGACAGTCGGCTGATTCATCGGAATATACAAGATATTCGCTGAACAAATCAAGATTCCCGTCAACTGTTTCAAAATCGAAAACGTCAACAATGCTTATATAAAGTTTTTCGCCCTCTATTTTTCCCTCGAAATTCAGATGTTTTGTTGCTATTCCCAAATCACGGGCAATCAGGTCGGTAGCTATACCGCCATATATTTTATATTCTCCGTCAAAAGTATTCATATCCGGTTCGTCTTTACGCTCCATATCAATAAGTACGGAAGTAACCTGCTCCTGATACTCGTCGGAATAGTTGGAAACCGTGCAATAAAGCCGTGAACCGTCATAATTAACATTGTTCGCAGGAATAAGAGCGTTCAGCGTCTGGAATGCGCCGTCACTCGTAAAATGTCCACGTTCGGAAAAATCCATAGTCAGCGTGACTTTCCGGTTTTCCCCGAATCTGTATCCGCTTGTATCATTTGCCCATGTTCCTATAATTTCGGGGTCTATCGGTGCAGTGCTTACACGCTGTGAACTTTCCGGCGGTGTGTTTTCTCCGCATGAACAAAATCCGGCAATGCATGAAAACACAGTAAGCGATGCAATTAATTTTTTCATTATATTACTTTCCTCCGTGATATAGCCTTGATATTTATATATTGTCCATCGAAAGAGTTGCTACAGCATTCAGACTTTCATCGGCTGTGATTCCGGCAAGAAAATTATAACTTCCATGACAGGCAATCATTGCACCGTTATCTCCGCAGAGCTGAATTTCCGGCATAAAAAATTCGATTCCTCTTTCGGCACACGCCTGCGAAAGTTCTGCACGAACTCCAGTATTTGCGGAAACTCCTCCGGCAAGTGCAACCTTATTATATCCCAGCGATTCGGCAGCGAGAATAGTCTTTTCCGTGATGATTCCTGCGATTGTATGCTGAATACTCGCCGACAGATTGTTTTTGTCAACAGATTCGCCTTTCTGTTCGGCATGGTGAAGCATATTGACAACGGTCGTCTTAAGACCCGAAAAGCTGAAATCAAATTCACTTCCTGCAACATGAGGACGTGGAAGCCGGAACGCTGATGAATCGCCGTTCTGAGCCATTTTATCAATGTGTACTCCTCCCGGATACGGAAATCCCATAGCACGGGCACACTTATCAAAACATTCCCCTGCTGCATCGTCACGGGTTCTGCCGACAACGTGGAACTTAGTGTAATCCAGAACCTCAATAAGATGAGTATGTGCTCCGCTTGCAACTATGCAAAGATACGGGGGTTTCAAACCGGAATGAGTTATATAGTTCGCCGCAATATGACCGGCTATGTGATGAACCGGAATAAGCGGTTTTCCGGAAGCAAATGCAAGAGCTTTCGCAAAATTCACGCCCACAAGAAGCGCACCGATAAGTCCTGGAGCATATGTCACGGCTATTCCGTCAATATCCGCAAGAGTTACTCCGGCTGAATCAAGTGCCTGCCGTGTAACTCCGAGTATATTCTCACAATGACGGCGTGAGGCGATTTCCGGAACTACACCGCCGTATTTTTTATGCTCCTCTATCTGCGTTGAAATCACAGAAGAACGGATTTTCCGGCAATCTTCGCATACACTTGCCGCCGTTTCGTCGCAGGAGCTTTCAATTCCTAAAATCAGCATTTTTATCCCTCTTTATTTATTATTTGATTTTTTTAATTCTTTCCGCATAACTATGGCATTCTCCACAGGATTATCATAGAAATTCCGCCTTGTATGAAGATTTTCAAATCCGCATTTTTTATAGAGCGAAACCGCCGGAAAATTAGATTCACGGACTTCCAGAAATATTTCACTTATATATTCCGGAAGCTGATTTTCAAATTCGGCTATCAGATGTCCGGCTATACCCCTCCGGCGATAATTAAAATTGACCGCAACACTCGTTATATCTGCTTCATCTGACGCAAAATAGCCCGAAATAAGTCCGATAACGAACGCACCAACATAACAGCATATGACTATTCCGTTATCCTTTGCGGATTCCGATTTGAACGATTCCGCCGTCCAGCCGTCCGCCCCGACACATGATTTATCAAGTTCCGAAAGAATATCAAATATCTTTTCATCTGTTTCAGATGTGATTCTGCAAAAAGAAATATTGTCCATAAAATCAACCTTTCGCATCATACCAGCTTTTTCCGCAGTGAACATCTACCACCAGCGGAACTTTCATTTCATAAACGTTCAGCATTTCCTCTCTGAGAATTTCCGCACACCGTCCGGCACATGAAATATCTGATTCAATAATCAGCTCGTCGTGTACCTGTAAAATCAGTTCCGCATTGAGATTTTCTGATTTAAGACGGCGATAAACATTAATCATTGCAATTTTTATCAAATCCGCAGCAGTTCCCTGAACAGGCGTATTCATGGCAATTCTTTTTCCGGCTGCCTGCATTATTTTATTTGATGAACGCAGTTCCGGAATACGTCTTTTCCGCCCGAATATCGTTGAAACGAATCCTGTTTTTACGGCGTGATTTACCGTATCTTCCATAAAACGATGTACTTTCGGATATTTTGCAAGATAATCCGAAATATATTTCTTTGCCTGTTCAAGCGATGTATTTATATCCTTTGAGAG
The DNA here is from genome assembly GCA_947178575.1 of uncultured Ruminococcus sp. Lineage (GTDB taxonomy): Bacteria > Bacillota > Clostridia > Oscillospirales > Ruminococcaceae > Ruminococcus. The sequence continues at coordinate 4,526 of CAMWYX010000059.1, forward strand.
AGAAAATGCACCGATACCGTAAATTATTCCGAAATTCACGGCTTTTGCGGCACTTCTCATCTCCGGAGTTACCATAATCGCCGGAATATCAAATACCTGAGAAGCTGTAGATGTGTGAATATCTTCCCCGTCAGAAAATGCAGAAATCATATTTTTATCACCGCACAGGTGAGCCATAACACGCAGTTCAATCTGACTGTAATCCGCATCAACCAGAATTTTCCCCTCTCCGGCGGTGAAAAATTTACGCATCTGCGAACCAAGTTCGGTACGTACCGGAATATTCTGCAAATTCGGCTCTGTTGATGAAATTCTGCCGGTACGTGTTTCCGTCTGCCTGAAACACGTGTGAATCCTGCCGTCTTCCGCAATTTTATCCAGAAGTCCTGTAACATATGTCGAGTTCAGTTTGGTATACTTTCGATATTTAAGAACATTGTCCACAACCGGCGAAAAAGGTCTGAGTTCCTCCAGAACTTCGGCATTTGTGGAATATCCGCTTTTTGTTTTCTTTTTTGCCGGAAGTTCCATTTCCTCGAAAAGAACAGTTCCGAGCTGTTTCGGCGACAATATATTAAATTCATGACCTGCGTCATCAAATATCATCTGCTGAGTTTCCTCAATCATATCCGTGAGATACGTTCCGAACTCACGCACATCTTCCGGAGTTATCCCGACACCAATATGTTCCATAGAAGCTAAAACTTCGGTAAGAGGCATTTCAATATTATAAAGAAGTTCCGTCATACCCTCTTTTTCAATCTCACAAAGAAGTTTATCTGCAAGCGGTTCAAGGGAAACGAGTTCCGCAAAACAGCCGTTTTCAATATAATAATGAACACCGTATCCACCGCACAGCATTTCAGCAGTATAATCAGAAGCAGATGCATTAAGAAGATAACCGCATATTGCCACATCTGTTTTAAGATTGACAATATTTATTCCGTGTGCCATTGCCCACCGGTAATGTGGCTTTGAATCAATAGTTATCTTTTCGCAGTCAGAAGAAAAAAACATTGATATAAGTTCCTCTGAATCCGTAGTATATGCACAATTTCCGTTCCGTATTGAAAGACTTGTTCCGTCAAACAGATAACTTATCTTTTCAAATGATTTTATTATATCTTCCGTCAGAACGCATAATTCAAGTTCAACCTGAATATATTCCTCCCGCTGAGTTTCGGCTGGAATATCTGTTGCCGATATATTTAGCTTTTCAAGAAGTTTGAACATCTCCAGTTCCGTGAGCAGACGGCTTATTCCGGCAGAATCCGGAGTTCCTGTTCTGTATGATTCCGGATTGTTTTCAACCGGAACATCACGGACTATAGTCGCAAGCCATTTGCTTTCCTTTGCGGAATCAATACCCTTTTCCAGCTTTGATTTCACACTCTTTGAAAGTTCGGCATTGGTATAATTTTCATACAGATTTTCAATTGTACCGAATTGTTTTATCAGTGCGGAAGCAGTTTTTTCGCCTATTCCTGTAACTCCGTGAATATTGTCGGAACTGTCGCCCATAAGAGCTTTTAAATCAATGAGATTTTCCGGCTCAAATCCGTAATCTTCCCTGAACTTTTCGGGAGTATAGCGTATAGTTTCCCGATTTGTCGCCAGAAGAACAGTTACATTGCTGTCAATCAGCTGTAAACTGTCACGGTCTCCGGTCAGCACAAAACATTTATTTCCGCTGTCACTGCACATCTTAGACAGTGTTCCGAGAATATCATCGGCTTCATATCCGGCACATTCAACGACTTTTATTCCCATAAGCGAAAGAAGCTGTTTAACAATCGGAAGCTGCTGTGCGAGTTCCGGAGGCATACCCTTGCGGTTTGACTTGTAAGAAGATACCACCTCGTGACGGAATGTGGGAATATCCAAATCAAACGCAACCGCAACGGCATCGGGTCTGACATCATTGTAATTTTTAAGATATATATTCATAAATCCGAAAACAGCATTTGTAAAAACTCCGTTTTTATTTGAAAGAAGTTTTATTCCGTAAAATGCACGGTGAAGAATGCTGTTTCCGTCAATTGCAAGAAATTTCATGGGGTAATCTCCTCTCTCAGAACCAATCATCTTTATTATACCACATATTCCCGCAAATAGCAAGGGGATAAACGTCAATTAATCGCCGTTTATTTTTGCAATCTGCATAAATATTATGTGAATAATTGTTATGTTTGCACAATTTTTAAAATCATCTGAAATTCACTGGACAAAAATAAAAAAATATGCTATAATAAAAAGTAAAGAATCGTTTTAATATATGAGGTAATTGGTTATGAATCTTTTTGCAATGTTCAAAGGCGGAAAATATTTTGATAAGCATATATCCCCGAAATGTGATTACTGTCAGTTCGGCAGACGTACAAAGGACGGCGACAAGGTTCTGTGCGAAAAGCGTGGAATGGTTGACCGGACGTTTTCCTGCCCGAAATTTATATATTCACCGCTTAAAAGAATCCCCGTTAAACAGCTTAATTTCGTCGGAAGTCTCGCCGATGAGGATATTTACATAGAGTCCGCCGGCGACCGTGCCGAAAAAGAAGAAAACGAAAATACACCGGATTCCGCTGAAAATAAATCCGATAACAAAAAATAAAAAATCACGATTTCAGGACGGTCTGTAAATGACCGCTAAATGCGCCTGTGGTGAAACTGGCAGACACGCAAGATTTAGGTTCTTGTGCCGTGAGGCGTGCAGGTTCGATTCCTGTCAGGCGCACCATGCTTTTATACCGAAAGTATAATGAAGTAAATTTAATATTAGGAAGTTATATTTATGCCACATACAAACCAAGGTGTATTTCAAAAACTGATAAATGATTATTCAAATTTGGAAAGTCAATATTACGATTGTAAAAACAAATACTTTTATAATGATGAATGGACAGGAGGTTGTGATGAATTCTTTACAGGTTTTGCATATGAGGCTGATTATATCTATCAAAAAGCAAACAAACTAATAGGTGATATTAATGGTATGCTAATATCAACAACCTTAGAAATCCCTTCCAAAACAGAAAGGTACTCAAACATGGTGAACGCATGTCAAGAAATTATAAGGGATTTGAAGTATAGGTTTAACAATACACTTAGTTTAATAGAAATGAGTGGTGGATATTTAACTGATGTTGAAAAAAGAACAGTTGAAAAATTAAGTATCTATTCTGCATGGTATTAACATCAACTTAAGTGTTTTAATGGTTTTGTTTCTCCTTTGGAAATTATCATATCTGTTGCCGTAAAGTTATAATTAAACACACCTTTTGAAATCGTAAAAAATAAGCCGTCAGCGAAAGCCGGGCACTCATAAAGAAGTTTTCGCCATAGCACTCATGATTTTTAGTCAAAAGTATTATAGCGTTTCTATTGACAATGTAACGGTTTTGAATTATAATTATTACTAAGATTAATAGGAATTTATCAGAGGTGTGATTGGTATTGGATATTATCAAATTAATTCAGCAAATCTATGGTGACTCCTGTCAGCTACGTTCCCCACTAAATAAGCGACAATATGAAAAAGCACGAAAAATGCTCCCTGTCGAATTGTTAGAAATATTGAAAATCAGCAATGGTATAAACGAAACAATGCCTAACCCAAATACTGGAAATAATATGGTGATTGATAGAATCATCTATTCATTAGCAGAAATCGAGTCACAAACTAATTGCTATTTAGGAGAATACGGTAATAAAGGTGTTGTCTTTGCTGGTAATGGAGCAGGAGGTTTTTTTATTCTTAAACCTAATGGGAAAATATTTTTATATGAATATTTTGATTTAGACGAAGAATATTATGCAGATAATTTAACTGATTATTTCAAAAAATGGAGAAACTAAAAACTAAATTCTGATTTATACGAGTAATTAAATATTAACAACAATCCCCTAAGCAGTTATTAATAATTGCTTAGGGGATTAAACTTCTTTATGAGTATCGAACTAAAAGCTGTCGGCTTGTTTTATAGTTATCCTATTTTAAAATAGAATATTAAGGATACCGAAGAACATAATGAA
>CAMWYX010000060.1 GCA_947178575.1 uncultured Ruminococcus sp.
TAATTTCACCAAACTTATATTATTCGCCCATTCTGATAAACAAAACCGCCCGTAAAAAGGCGGTTTTTTTCGTTATCACTGGTTTTACGCTTATCAAAACACTTGTAATACCGGTATAAATATCTGTTTCAGATAAAAAAATTCAAATCTGAATAATTAAAAAATTCGCTATTGATTGTCAATTCTGTTTATTATTAATAATTTTAATTCTTTCTTATGCAAGATATACAATAATAAAATTTGTCAAATTTCAGAAAAATATTATTATTTGCAAATGGCTTGAAATAGCCATAATCACACTATAAATATTTTTTGATAACTGTGAATATTTGACATTTTTATTTTTTATGCAATATATACAATAAAATCCGCCGTTTTTCTTAAGTGTCATAAAATCAACGTAAAACAGGTATTTTCTGTCAAAAAATGCCTGTTTTCTCATGGTTGTCTGTAGTTGTTCATTGTCTCATGTTCTGCCAGTCACGCCTTTTCAGACTTCCCTCCGTTCATTCCCTGACAATAAAATTTTTTTGGTGCTTGTTCTTGACGGGTTCTGATTGACGTGTTATAATAGTGCGCCCGACGGGAGGCTTGTTTGTGTTTATTGCTTTCCCCGTCGGCGAAGCCCACTTAACACGTCAATCAGGTTCAGTCAAGAATTGCGGAGCAACACCATAAAAAAATTTTTTTGTCACGTTCGCCTTTCGTTACGCAATAAACCCTCCAAACTTTCCCCAGAGGTCGCTGTCTGCGCAAGACCCTGCGGAGCAACTAAATATTTAACAGAATATGCAAGCGATTCTGATGTGATACAATCCTTATGCCGATAAAAGGGGAGTTACTACTTGTATCTTCCGACCAAGTAATCTATGGATATTTGATAATAATTTGCTATGTCTATTAATAGTTCTATATTTGGCTCTCTTGTCCCGTTTTCATAGTGGCTATATGCTCTTTGTGATATATGAAGTTCATTGGCTAATTGTGTTTGTGTTATATTTTTGTTCTTTCTTAACTCCCTGAGAACGTCTTGTATTGTACTTTTCATTTTATCACCCTCTTTATTATCGCTTATTTTCTCTTCATTGTCAATATTATATAAATTTATTTAGTCCTTTTTGTTCTTTATGCCTATTGACTTCTAGTCCAAAAAGGACTATAATGTGATTGTGGCAATACCACGGACTGCCGCTGATGTACCAGCTAATGTTAGCGGCAGTAGCTTTTTAAAATACGGCAAGCCCAAAGCCGACAGGGTAGGAGAATTAAAATGAAAAATGAAAAGCTTTATCGTAATTTTACTGTACAGCGCAGTTACAACTATGAAACACACGACGAGTACGGAAATGTTACAAGTAGCATAACCGAATCTGAATGGCGTGAAAAGGTTGCCAATGAAATTCATGATATCTTCGTTAATGAGGAAATTCGCAGTATTTTCTACATTTTCCATGACAACGATATTGTTGATTGTGAGGGGCTTCCGAAAAGTCTTCATGTTCATATTGTTGTTTCATTCAGAGATAATCATACACGTGCTTCGGCAGTCAGGATATTCCTTGCAGGTTCACTGAAAAACTGCGAACCCTGTAAAAGCTATCATGATTCCTGCCGTTATCTGATTCATGTATCCGAAACTGCTTTTAACGATGTGAAAACAATCTACGATGTCAAAGATGTTCATGGATGGAAGTATGACAATAACGGTGTTGAAGTTCCTATAACTCCTCAAGATTTCAAGGAAGCTATGGTTAACTCTGGAATCCACAAGGACATAGCTGACAGGGTAGGAGGGAAAAAATGAGAGTTATTCATAATGAAGATAAGGAACAGCTTTTTCCAATAGATTCAGGACAAGTCCTTGTCTCTTTGGATTCTTTCGATATTGATTTAATTCGGGATTCTTTGGCTTTTCTTCGTGATAAACTTTTTAAAGATGTGGTTAGTTCTACATCTGTGTATTATGTTCAAAGCCTATTAGAAACTGTTTGTCATTTGCAGTCTCTTCTTATCCAATTTAATGAATGCTTTAAAGTTCTTTTTTAAAAATACGGCAAGCCCATAGCCGATAGGGCAGGAGGATTATAAAATGTTTAAGTTAATGGGATTTGAACTAAAAAACGGTTTGTTTACACCACCTGAATCAAAGGACGACAAGAAAATTTACTGGAGTAACTTTATTTTTGAGTTTCAGACAGATGAAACTCTTGTAAACTCTGTAGGATTTGTCACTTCTTTATCAAAGATAAAAACTATTTATCTTCTTAACTATTACAAGATGTATTCAGACTCTCAGCTTCCTGAATCAGAAGAAGAATGCCATAAGCTTGAAGACCGGCTTATTGAATACCTTAAAAACTTCGTTGATAAAGAGGTTGAACCGGTTGTATATGCTGTAAGTTCCGGAAAGTTTAAAGAAAATGCCATTGTCGGCTATACTCTTACTTAACAATGGAAGTTACAACTGCTATTTCTGTTATTGAAACAGAATCCGTAACAACTGAAATAATTACAGAATTTGAGACTTTTCCCGTAATCGGCGAAATTGAAGTAACTGAAACAACCACAGTAACAACAACTATTTCTGCTGATTTATCTTCACTTGCTGAAATTGATGTCGGATTACTCAATAGTACTCTTTATCTTGTTTCTTCATTTATCATTGCTTCATTGTTTTTCTTCGTATTCAAAGGAGTGTATCGGTTATTCAATATGTTCTTTTGACAATAAATAGAAAGGTGGTGAATTTATGTTTCCTATGATTCAGGTTATTGCTGCAGAAGTTGCTAACTCTTGGAACGGAGTCGACAGTACTATGATGAGTGGTGTTCTTTCTGAACTTAAAGACCTTCTTCCTATTGTTGCTCCTGCCGCTATTGGTTTTATTGGATTCCGTAAGGGTTGGGGATTTGTTAAGGGAACCATTAAAGGAGCTTAATTTTTCGTTTTTAAAAAGGGGGGTAGTTCTTACGAATTTCCCCTTTTTTTATACTAACTGTAAAGGAAATGTCTATGAAAAAGTTAATACTCACTTTCATCAGCGTTTTGACCTGCTGTTTTATCATGATTAATATTACACTCTGTTGTTATGCTGCTTCTCTGGAAGAAGTTGCCGAATCCTTTCAGAAACAGCTTTCAGAGTTCGGCTATACAGTTGATGAAATAGTTGACTTAGCCAAAGAAAAGAAATTCGCAAGTATTCCGGTTTCTGTTATGAATCTCATGTGGAAGAATACTGATTATGTCCGTGATTCTCTTGGTATTCCTAATCTCGGCGGAATTTATGACTACTATCTGAACAATAACACACGGTATCAACCGGAAGATAATGTCTCTTACAATATGCAGGATTTAAGTCATCTGTTCAAGAGTTCTTTTGACCATAACGCCGTCAAGGACGAGAACGGCAACATAACGCAGAGCAAGATAGATGAAATGTATATCGTTTCCGGCAAGATACATATTATCGAGACCCCTTACGATGATTCAACACCCTCCGAGAAACTCATACAGGTTGATATTAATGCCCCTAAGATTTCGCTTTCTTCTTCCAAAGTTACACAGAATGATTGTTACGGCAATGTCAGTGTATCAGTTACTGATAAACTTTCAGGTCTTACAGTTTCTTATTCTTTTCCGTGCTGTATTACATTAGTAAGTATTTATAGCAGCTTTCAAAATCGTAATAGTATCTCCTGTAATCTTCGTTTATCTATTGTTTATTATGTTGAGAATACTAAAAAAACAGGAGACCTTTATTTTGGATTATCAAAGACAAATTCAATTGATTTTGTTATGAATGGCATTTATGATAATTCTACCAGTTATTCAAGTTTACTAAACTCCAGTGTTTATCATCGTTATGAATCTTCTTACGGTGGTATAAATGGTGGCGGTTGGAGTTTTGGATATATTACAAGCTATTTTGTCTGCAATAACGAAATGATTAACAAGCAGTTTACACAGTCTTTCTTCGGCACAGAATACGGAAATCCACCATCTTTCAATATTGACAATAAATTCTCCGCAAATACCGTAATCAATAACAGCAATGCTCTTGATATTGGGGTTGATATTAATGCCGGATTCCTTGCCCTCGGAACTCAATTTGATACATCAATTAAGGCTGCTGTTGATGCCGTTCTGAAAGGCTATGCCAAATTTTATAGTAATCAGCCTGCACCAGGGGATTCTTTTACCAGTATAACTAATAATTCCTACAATTACACTGAAATGGTCAAAGAAGATAAAGAGCCTGAACCAACAAACCCTCCAGGCGGTGGCGGTTCTTCTTCCGAAGATACTGCACTCAGTAACAGTATACTTACTAATATCCTTAATGCTATTACCAGTATCAAGAATGGCTTTGTTGAAGGTATCGTATATCTTTTCAAGCCCTCTGACAATCTTTTTAATGAGATTCAGGAAATAATTGAAACCAAATTCAGCTTTGTTAATCAGATACTTGACCTCGGAAAAAGTGTTATTACCGCTGACTTCTCCGAATCTCCGCCTGATTTTAATATCACTTTTTATGGAAAAGAAATTTCTTTTATTGACTGGTCTGTCTATAACGACTACAAGCCTTTTGCAGATGGAATTATTATCTGTATTTCATATTACTTCTACATTCATAAACTTATCAAACGTATTCCGTCAATTATAGGAGGATTCAGTTCATGATAACTGATACTATTTTAAATATTCTGTTCTATCTTCCGCTTCTGCTTTTGAAAGCACTCCCAAGAATCAATTTTTCTTTGCCTGATGATGTTTTCAATGGTTTCAGTGATTTTCTTTCAAATGTTGGGTATGTTGTTCCGATGAAAGCGTTGTTGCCGATACTTGCTTCTTCTCTTGCCATATCTACATTCAAGATTTCATGGGCATTGATTATCAGAATCAAGTCATTTATACCAACAATGGGGGCTTAATATGTGGAATTTACTTTTTAAACTTGTTTTTATTACTGCCTGTGCAGTCTCTCCGTTTGTTTTTACTACTGTTTGCTTCTGTATTTATTACAGAAAAAATGGCGTTAATCGAATTAAAGATGAACGCCGTAAATTCAATGAACATGGATTCTTGAAGAAGCTTTTCATTGATTTCCCTAAACAGTTCGCCTATGACTTTATGACTATTGACCCCAACACTTTCAAAGAGTATGGAATGCACCTTTTATGTGGCGAACAGGGGAGCGGTAAGACTACTCTGATGGCTTACCTTGTCCGCAAATACAAGACTATTTACCCTAAACTTAAAGTCCGCAGTAACTTTTCATGTACTATGCAGGACTATGAGCTCACCAGCTGGGAAGAGCTCACACTCGATACAAATGGTATTTACGGTGAACTGGATTGCATTGACGAGATTCAGAACTGGTTCAGCAGTAACCAGAGCAAGAATTTTCCGCCTGATATGCTTACAGTCATCACACAGCAAAGAAAAGTCAGACGTTGCATACTTGCAACAAGTCAGGTCTTTACAAGAGTTGCAAAGCCGATAAGAGAGAATACATACCTGATGTACTATCCCTTTACTATCTTCGGCTGTCTGACCTTTGTCAGGGTTTACAAGCCGGTGCTTGATGAACAGGGTAATCTTAAAGAAAGAAAACTTAGAAAGTTCTTCTTTTTTGTTCATGATAATGAGCTCCGTTCCATGTTTGACAGTTACAAGACTATATGCAGTCTTACTAAATCAGGATTCAAGGAATCATCTGAACAGCTTGGCAATCTTGTTAAATCCATTGAAACTTCTGAGTCGAAGTAGTTCGCAAGGGTGTTCCCTCTGGGAACACCTGCGAACTGCGACAGAATACAATTTTTACTCTTAATACAATTACTAATATTGTCAGCATGGTAGTGAATCTCCTGCTGACAATATTTTGAATCTTTTTTTCTTGTACTTCATTCGTCAATATTCACAATAAACAGTATTTAAAATATTTTGTTTCTTATTTTTACACACGTAATTTTCACAGATTTTTTTCATACACTCAAATGCACTTGTGCGATTATTTACGCGCACGCACCATACTCCGTCCGGTGCGTAAAATAGCCCGGCGTTGGGACTGAAAAAATTACCCAATTGAATTACCCACTACTATCATTTGGGTAATTTTAGTATATACTAACTTTTGACAAAACATTAATAACACATAAATATTTAACATTAAAGAAATGACATATTATTCATATATTTTAATTAAATAGCTGGAGTTGATTTTTATGAAAAAAAAGGATAAGAGATACCGCAGATTTGATGTACAACGAAATTATCAGTTTGAGACACATGATGCCGACGGTAATCAGACAAGCAATATTACCGAAACTGAATGGCGTGACAAGGTCGTTTCTGAAATTAATTCTTTGGTTGATAATAGTGTTACTGAAGTTTTTTACATATTCCATGATAAGGACATCAATGATGACGGAACAAGCAAGGGCTTGCACGTTCATTTAGTTGTCACTTTTAAAGATACAAAAACGCAAACATCTGTTGTTAAGCTGTTAATGGCGAGTTCCGTCCATAACTGTCTTCCTTGTGATGACTATGTTGATTCCTGCCGTTATCTGATTCACGTTTCCGAAAGTGCTCTGAACGAACGAAAAACCGTTTATGATATTTCGGAGGTTCACGGCTGGAAGCTGGACGAGGATAATGATGTTGTCAGGATAACAGCTGACGACTTCAAAAATGCAATGTCCCGCAAGAACACCAAAAAAGCACGCAAAGAGCAGAAAAAAGTCAAGGATTCCTGTTCTGTTGCTATTATGAACGGTGATTCCGTTGTTTCAAATATCCGTGATATTTATCTGACAGATTCCTATGGTGTCGGTTTATCTCCTGTGGATTATCTTACCGACAAACATATTTACAAAGAGGCTTCTGTTGAATGGCTCGAACGCATTACAGAATTTTATCAGTCACATCAGTGTCCTTTGACTTCCATTTACATATCCGGAGGAGGCGGAACAGGTAAAACTTCGCTCGCTAATGCTATCGCCGAAAAGTTTATGGATTCTCACGGAGTTCACAAGGTAGCAGCCCCCGGAAAAAGCACAACTTTTGACTTTGCAGGAAACTATAAAGGGGAGAGAGTCTCAATTTTCAATGAGTTCTCCTCGGCTTTCCCTGTCGAGCAGTTCCTGAGCATATTTGACCCTCTTAACGCAATGCCCGTTAACTCCCGTAATTCAGACAAGCTATATTTTGCCAATTATTCCATATTTACAACCTCTGTCCCTCTTGAAACGTTTATTTACAATCTGTGGCTTCCTTATGCAAAAGCCAATTCCAAAATACCGGTTAAACTGCGTACAAATCTTCTCCACAGCGATTCAGATGAATATATATGGCTTAGAATGTACATGAAGTATCTTCCTAAAGGTGATGACAAGATTCTTCAAATCCGCCGCAGACTTCCTATTCAGATTCATATTTCTGACGGAACGGCAACTATTTATTATCTCGACAACAATTTCAACTCTGCCGATTCATTTGCATTTACAAAGCCTGTTCATTCTCCTTATTCTGTTTTCAGGACTGTTCCTTACAACGTCAAAGACCTTGCCAATATTGATAGAAATACCGTCGATGCTGTTCAGGCTGTCTCGGAAGCCATAGACTTCTATTACAAGTTTAACAATTACAAGAATCCCAATAATTTTGAAAAGCCCTGTTTTGAGGTGAACTCATGACACAGAAAGAAATGATGATTTTATGCAGTTACATATACAATAACCGTGTCCGGCTTGAACATGAAGTTCATCAGCTTCAGAACAACATCAGATTCCGCAGGATTGATGTCACTGACTGCGTGGAACTCACTTGTACGCTTCAACGCCTTGATACTTTCATCGAGGTTACCAATGACATCATGCATTTACTCAAGCTTGGCAATGATTCAGATTGATTGTTGAAAACTCAACCTAATTTCACCAAACTTATATT
>CAMWYX010000061.1 GCA_947178575.1 uncultured Ruminococcus sp.
GAATATGGTGTATATGTAAATGATACAACAATAGTTGCTACTTTCGGGCGTTGACAGACCAAAGAAATTTTCAGCACAGTGCTTTCAAGATGGTCAACTTCCACTTTTTTATTGAACTGAAGAATAGTTATAGCTTTTTTCTATAGCCGCCTATTACTTAAAGATACTTGACATTTCAGAAAATATATGATATTATTAAAACATACTATTTTAATATGATTAGGATGATTAGACTATGACTGAAATATTATGGCTTGGACGTGGCGGACAGGGTGCGTTTACATCTGCAAAACTGCTCGGAGTTGCATATACATCAACTGGAAAATATGCCATTGCCTTTCCGTCGTTCGGACCGGAAAGACGTGGCGCACCTGTCAGGGCGTTTACGAAAATGAGCGGTAAACCGGTACTTGACAGAAGTGAAACAGAAAAGGCAGATTATATAGTAATTCTGGACGAAACACTGTACAGCAGTGATTTGAATTTCAAACTGAAAGAAAACGGAAAAATCATCATTAACTCCGGAACGATTTCAGGAGATGATATGATTTCTTTTGATGCTGACAGCATTGCAAAAGAATTGAGGTTACCTGTTGTCAATACTATCATGATTGGTGTATTATCTGCAATTTCAGGAATTGTAAGTCCAGAAAATATCATATTCGCCATTGAGAATTATATGCCGAAAAAACTTCATGAAAAGAATATCAATGCTGTAAAGAGAGCCGTTAGGGAGGTTTTGAAATGAAACCATATTTAAGAAAACACACACACTTCGGCTTTGATGATATACCTGAAAATACTGCTTTTGAATCAGGTTATCTTGTTACAGAAAACAGTGGTTGGAGAAGTATTCGTCCGGTTGTGAATCACGAAAAATGCACAGGCTGTATGCAGTGTTATCTTTATTGTCCTGACGGAGTAATTTCCATAGAAAATAAAAAAGCAGTCGTTGATTACAAATTCTGCAAAGGCTGCGGAATCTGTTCAAAAATATGCAGAATTAGTGCTGTTGAAATGGAGGCGGAAAAATAATGGCAAGGAAATTTTTATCAGGAGATGAATCCTTTGCGGAGGGAATACGTCTTGCAAGACCGGAAGTAATATCTGCATATCCGATAACACCGCAGACTATAGTTGTTGAGAGATTGTCTGAAATGGTTGAGGATAAAAGTCTTGACAGCGAATTTATTCATGTGGAATCGGAGCATTCCGCACTTTCCTGTGCAATAGGAGCGTCCGCCACAGGAGTACGTTCTTTTACGGCGACTTCATCTCAGGGACTTTTATATATGGCTGAGTGTCTGTATTACGCATCAGGCGGAAGATTTCCAATCGTCATGATGAATGCAAACCGTTCAACTGCTTTGCCTTGGAATATTTACGGCGACCAGAGAGACAGTCTTTCGCAGCTTGACAGCGGTTGGATTCAGGTTTATGCAGAAAATGCACAGGAATCCCTTGACCTTGCTTTAATGAGTTATTACATAGCGGAAAATGAAAAAGTTTCCACGCCTTTTATGGTAAATCTGGACGGATTTATTCTTACACATACATATGAGGAAGTTGACATTCCAACACAGGAACAGGCGGATATTTTTCTTCCGGAATACAAAACAGACAACAGACTTGACTTTGATAATCCAAAGAATATGGCGTTTTCGGCAGGTCCTGAACATAACTATATTTTTAAGTATAAAGAACATATTGGCATGAAAAATGCTGTTTCGGTAATTGAAAAGGCAGAAGAAAAATTTGCGGAAATTTTCGGCAGAAAATACACTGGACTTATTGATACATACAAAACGGAAGATGCGGATTATATCATTATAACGCTCGGAAGTATCGCCGGACTTTGCAGAGAAACAGCCGACAAACTTCGTAAAAATGGCATTAAAGCAGGTGTATTGCGTATCAGATATATGCGTCCGTTTCCGACAGAGGAAATCGCTGGAGCTGTGAAAAACGCAAAAGCCGTCGCCATACTCGAAAAAGATATATCTTTTGGAAATGAAGGCGCGGTTTTCACCAATGTAAATTCGGCTTTGCATACTGAACGGGTGAATATACCGTCATATAATTTTATAGGCGGTCTTGGCGGAAGAAATATTTCTGCATCTGATATTGAGCATATTTACTTTGAAATTGCAAAAGGAACGAAAAAAGTTAATTTTATCGGAATTGAGGTGGCGAATAATGGCAGTTACAGCAAAAAATCTTTGCAAGGACGAATTTTTTTACGGTCATAAAGCCTGTGCAGGCTGTGGCGGAAGTTTAGCAGTCAGAAACGCATTGAAAGTACTTGGAAAAAATGCAATTGCGGTACTTCCGGCAGGTTGTATGTCGGCGGTAGGATTTAATTTCCCACAGCTTTGTTTTTCCAATAATGCAATTATTTCTACATTTGCAGGAACAGCATCAATGCTTACCGGAATCGAGGCAGGTTTCCGCAGACGTGGTATAACCGATTTCACAGCTGTGGGATTTGCAGGCGATGGCGGAACGGCTGATATTGGTATACAGGCACTTTCTGGAGCAATCGACAGAAATGACAATATCATTTATATCTGCTATGACAATGAGGCTTATATGAATACTGGTATTCAGAAAAGCGGACTGACACCATTCGGAGCAAAGACTACAACTACGCCTGCCGGTGAAAATATCAGGGGAAATATACGTCCGAAGAAAAATATGTTTGAAATTGTGTCAGCTCACGATATTTCGTATGCGGCAACGGCAACAGTCGGTTATATGACGGATTTTCTGAACAAAGTCGAAAAAGCATCTGAAATCAAGGGGACAAAGTATATCCACGTTATTGCACCATGTCCGACGGGTTGGGGAATCCCTGTCAGTGATACCGTGGAAATTGCAAAAGAAATTGTTGACTGCGGTCTGTGGTATCTTGCGGAATACGAAAACGGAGAATTTCATATCACGCATAATCCGAAAGAATTTACAAGTGTTTCGGAATACATCAGAAAACAGGGCAGATTTAAACATCTGACCGATGATGATATTGAAATTATTATAAATTCCCGTGATAAAAAGTGGGAGAAAATCAGAAAGGAATGGTCTTGAATATGCCGGAATTATCATACAGAACAGCAGGATTTACAGATTCTGTAATCAGAAGAATGACAAGAATATCCAATCAGTACGGAGCAGTTAATCTTTCACAGGGATTTCCTGATTTTGAACCGCCGAAAGAAATACTGAACAGACTTGCTGAGGTTACACAGGAGGATTTCCACCAGTATTCTATTACATGGGGTGCGCAGAATTTCCGTGAGGCACTGGCAAAAAAATATGAACATTTTTCAGGCAGGGCAGTTGACCCGAATAACGAAATTGTAGTAACGTGCGGAAGTACGGAAGCAATGATGGCGGCAATGATGAGTGTCACAAATCCGGGAGACAAAGTAATTGTATTTTCACCGTTTTATGAAAATTATGGTGCTGATACGATTCTTTCGGGAGCAGAGCCGATTTATGTACCGCTTGTTCCTCCTGAATTTAATTTCGATGCAGATGTACTTGAATCGGCTTTCAAGCAGAATCCGAAAGCAATTATTGTCTGCAATCCGTCAAATCCGTGCGGAAAAGTCTTTACACGCAAGGAACTTGAATTTATAGCTAACCTTGCGAAAAAATATGATGCTTTCGTGATTACCGATGAAGTTTATGAACACATTTTATATAAACCAAACGTCCATACATATATTGCGACTCTGCCGGATATGTGGGAACGGACTATTCAGTGCAGTTCCCTTTCAAAGACATATTCAATAACAGGCTGGCGTTTAGGATATGTAATTGCACCGCCACATATTATTGATACAGTAAAAAAAGTGCATGATTTTCTTACGGTTGGTGCGGCTGCTCCGTTGCAGGAAGCGACAGTAACAGGGCTGAATTTCGGTGATGATTATTACAAAGATTTGCAGGAAAAATATACTGAAAAACGCAGTCTTTTTCTAAAAGGTCTTGACGACATAAAGCTACCTCATACCGTTCCGGAGGGTGCATATTATATTCTGCTTGATATTTCTGAGTTTGGCTATGAAAGTGATTTGGAATTTTGTGAAGTTCTTGCAAAAGAAGTCGGCGTGGGTGCAGTTCCAGGGTCAAGTTTTTTCAAGGAAAACGAAAACAGATACATCAGATTTCATTTTGCAAAGAAAAACGAAACACTCAACGAGGCACTGAACAGGTTATCAGAAATCAGAAAGAAGATAAAACCAAGGAAGTGATATTATGACATTACAGCAGCTGAACTATGCAATTGTTATCAGTGACATTGGCTCAATGAATAAGGCGGCAGAGCAGTTATATATTGCCCAGCCGTCGCTGACATCTGCAATCAAAGAGCTTGAAAAAGAAATAGGTATCACAATTTTCAACCGTGGTGCAAGAGGAATTACGCTCACTGCCGACGGTTCGGAGTTTATTTCTTACGCACGTCTGGTTTATCAGCATTACGAAAATTTACTTGAAAAATATACAGACGGAGGTCTGAAACGCAAATTCGGTGTATCAACTCAACATTATTCCTTTGCGGTTCAGGCGTTCGTGGAAATGGTGAAAGAGTTCAATACCCATGAATACGAATTTGCAATCAGGGAAACTAAAACTTCAAACGTAATCAATGATGTGCATTCCTTGAAAAGTGAGATAGGAATTATTTATCTGAGTAATTTTAACCGGAACGTCATTACAAAACTTCTTGAATCGAATCATCTTGAATTTTATCACCTTATTGACTGTGACATATTTGCATATCTCTGGAAAAATCACCCTCTTGCAGAAAAAAACTCCGTCAGCATTGACGAACTGAAAGAATATCCATGTCTGACTTTTGAACAGGGAGATAAAAGTACCTTTTATTTTGCGGAAGAAATTATTGATACGGCAGATTTCTCAAGAGTGATTAAGGCTTCCGACAGATGCACAATGCTGAATCTTATGAAAGGACTGAATGGTTATACATTCTGTTCCGGAATTATCTGCGGTGAACTGAACGGCTCGGAATATACCGCAGTTCCGATAAAGGACGCTACCGATAAAATGGAAATCGGCTATATTACAAGAAAAGATATGATTATCAGCGATATTGCAAGGACATATATAGAAAAAATAGAGTCTTTTTTAAAGTAGCTTTGTTATAGTATTTTTCTATAACTCGTTATCAATAAAACATAGTAGACAAATAGGAAAAGTAGTGATATAATAAATTCAGAACAGCAGAGATGCTGAATTGAATAAATATGGAGGTAATGATAATGAGTAATGTGGTTAAAAAGAATCCCGAAGATAAATACTGGAATGAGGCGCTCGAAACAATGCCCCGTGAGGTACTGGAGCAGAAACAGCTTGAAGATTTAAAGGAAATTGTAAAATTTGCCTATGAAAACGCACCATACTATAAACGTTCATTTAACGAGGCAGGTGTGAAGCCGGAGGATATTCAGACACTTTCGGATATTCAGAAATTCCCGTTTATCAACAAGACCACACAGCGTGATACACAGGGTGTTGGTTCGTTTTTAGGTGAACTCGCAGCCGTTCCGGAAGAAGACGTTGTTTTTGTTTCCACTTCGTCCGGCTCAACAGGTGTACCAACAATGAGTCCATTTACAAAACAGGATTTCGACGAATTTCAGGATACGGAAAGCCGTTGGTTCTGGCAGATAGGAATGAGACCAAAGGACAGATACGTCCACGCACTCAACTTTTCACTTTATGTCGGTGGTCCGGACGTAATCGGTGCGCAGAATCTCGGTGCGTTGTGTATATGGGGCGGAACTCTTCCAAGTGAAAGACTTCTGTTTATCCTGAAAACATATCAGCCGACAATCATCTGGACAAGTCCTTCGTATGCATGGCAGCTCGGTGAAAAGGCAAAGAAGGCAGGTATCGACCCTAAAAAAGATTTGTCGATTAAGAAAATCATAGTTGCTGGAGAGCTTGGCGGTTCAATTGACGCTACCCGAAAAGCTATTGAAGAACTGTGGGGGGCAGAAGTTTACGATTTCTATGGACTTTCTGATATTTTCGGAGCTTGTGCCGCACAGTGCGAATATCACGACGGATTACATATTGCTGAAAATCATATTCTTGTTGAAACGGTTGATATTCACACAGGCGAAGTGCTTCCCAACGGAGAAGTCGGCGAACTTGTGTTTACAACTCTCCGCAAGCACGCAAGACCTCTTATCCGTTTCAAGACAGGCGACATAGGACGTATCGACAAAACACCATGCTCATGCGGAAGAACTCATGGAAGAATACATATTCTCGGCAGAAAGGACGATATGTTTATTGTTTCGGCTGTTAATGTATTCCCGAGTGACATTGAAGCTGTTATCCGTGAACTTGACGGTGTGACAGGCGAATATCTGATAAGAATTTTTGAAAAGGACTTCACCTGCAAATATTCCGTTGAAATTGAAAAAAACTCTGATAATACAGATGCTGATGAAGTAATTGCAGAAAAGGCATCAAATGCACTTAAAGCAAGAATCGGTGTTAAGCCTTACAGCGTTATTGTCCATGAAGACGGCGGACTTAATACACGCTCTGAGCATAAATCTAAACGTATTATTGACGAGCGCACTCTTGATTACAGCATATAATCAGTTTAAAAAACAGACTGCACCTGACGAAAATATAACAATCAGGTGCATTTTGTCTTTAGTAACTTTCTGCAAAGCTTTCAGCGACTGACTGCATTTTTCCGGAATGTTCGGTCATATTTCCGAGATATGTTATTATCAGGTTTTTCTGAGGATATATCAGGCATTTCTGTCCCCATTTTCCACTTATGCTAAAATGACTGCCGTTTCTCCAAAAGAAATATCCGTAACCGCCATCAGGATTGTCAATTTGCAGTTTTGTGGCTTCATTTGCCCATTTTTCAGACAAGATACGCTTATTATTAAATATGCCATTCTGCAAGTAAAGCTGTCCCAGATTACTTAGTTCGTGGACAGTGAGATACATTCCTGTTGCACCGTAAAAACGTCCCTGAAAATCATACTGACATTGCGGATTCCTGATTTCCAAAGGCTCGAAAAGTCTTGAGTTCAGGTATTCTGTCAGATTTCCACCAGCTGCGTTTTCACAGGCAATTCCCACCAGATATGCAGAAACATTTGTATAAGAAAACGATGTTCTGGAATAATCCGCATTTATCTGGAGTATTGTTTCAAGCCAGTCATCTCCGCTCGGACGGAACGGATAACCGCTTACCGACATGGTGAGAAATCTTCTGACAGTTAGTTTGCAGAAATCCTGTCTTAAATTTTCAGGCATATTCTGTAAATATTTCTTTTCCAGATACTCGCTCAACGGTGCATCAACGGAAATTCTGCCCTCGTCTTCTGCAATTCCAACAGCAGTTGCGGTAAAGGATTTTGTTGCGGAATAAATCGGATAACGAATGTCATCATGCCACATACGACGGAAAATAATATCGGAATTATGAAAAATTTCAATACCATGTACATTAAGAACCTGTACCAATAGGCTAAAAACGTTTTAATAGAGTATGAAGATG
>CAMWYX010000062.1 GCA_947178575.1 uncultured Ruminococcus sp.
TTTTCTCACAATTATGTCTGATTACAGTATAGCATATTATTTTTATTTTGTCAACAAGAAAGGAGGAAGCGGCATTCCTCCCCGACTTATAGAAGTCGGGGTATCCTGCCGCAAATTAGATGAAAAAGAATAAAAAAATTCCTGTTCCGGAGACAGAACCCGATAAAATAAATCTGGAATATTTCTGTCCCTCCGCTTCATGGGGAGATATGACAGGTCTTATTCCGGCAAATAATTTTCCGGAAACAATATCTCAATCCTATGAAGAACTTTATCCCTATATAGCTCCGGCAGAATAAAACAAAGTTTTGCGGTTCGGCAGAAATTAATTATTTCCGCTGAACCGCATTTATTATGTCAATTGCCTAAAATTCCTTAAAATATCCGATTAAATTGTATTATACGACAAAATTTTTAAAAGCCCTTTATTTTTTAATTAAACTATGCTATAATTTAATATGTACGTTTATGAGTAGTATATACAGACTTGGCTTGCGAAAGGCGGAGGCATTATGAAAAACGGCGTAAGAATGATTGATATAGCCGAAAAACTGGGCGTAAGCGTTGTAACCGTATCAAATGCCCTTGCCGGACGGGACGGAGTAAGCGATTCTGTCCGCCGGAAAATATGCGATACTGCCGGTAAAATGGGTTATAAGCCCTCGAATACAGGTAAATCACATAAAAAGAATATCCACGCAGGAATCGGAAGAAGTATCGCTATTCTTACATCAGAACGCTTTGTCGGAGATAAAGGTACTTTTTACTGGAAACTGACGGCGAATATATCAAACAGGCTTTCCGCAATGAATATTCTTACTGTATACGAATGTATAACCCGTAAAAACGAGCGGAACTGCATTATCCCGTCAACTGTATCGGAACATAAGGTGGACGGCGTTATAATTATCGGACAACTCAGACGTGATTTTTTATTCCTGATAAGCAAATCCGATATTCCGGTGGTGTGCGTTGATTTCTATGTCAGCCGTTGTGAACTCGATTCTGTAAATTCCGACAGCTACTATGGCGGATATATCATCACTGACCACCTCGTCGAAAGAGGTCACAGAAAAATCGGATTTATCGGAAATATAAATGCTACCAGCAGTATAAACGACCGCTTTCTTGGTTACATAAAATGCCTTATCGAAAATAAACTCGAAATCCGCCGTGAATGGTTTCTCGAAGACCGTGACGACACAGGCACTCTTTTTGAACGGATAAGTTTTCCGGAAGATATGCCTACTGCTTTTGTATGCAACAGCGATGAAACAGCTTTCCGTGTTATTTCCGCACTCCGTCAGAAAGGCGTGAGAGTTCCGGAAGATATTTCAATTGTCGGTTATGATAATTATATAGTATCAAATATATGTGTTCCCGCAATAACCACTGTTGAAGTCGATATTGAACAGATGGCTTCCGAGTCTGTAGATATAATGCTGAAAAAACTCGGTAATCCGGATTACCGAGAGGGAAGAAAAATAATAAGCGGAAAACTTGTCGTCAAGGACAGTACTATTGATATAGGGTGAGTAAAAAATGTTGATATATAATTTCTTAGGTCATCTTACAACTGTGCTTAAACACAGGCATATGGTAATGTATCATTGTTTTAAAGCAGGTATATTCCGCCGTGGACTTCTGCACGACCTTTCAAAGTTCTCACCGTCGGAATTTATCCCCGGAGTAATTTTCTTTCAGGGAAGCAGAAGCCCCAACGAGCGTGAACGTGAAGTCAACGGCTTTTCAAAGGCATGGATACATCACAAAGGACGCAACCGCCACCATTTTGAATACTGGACAGATTACAGTATCATAACAGGTGTTCTTGAACCGGTTGAAATGCCCGATGTGTACATAATAGAAATGTTCTGCGACAGAGTTGCAGCATCAAAAATATACAATAAGGAAAAATACAATGACCATCGTCCGCTGGAATATTACCTCAAACGCAGGGATAAACGGGATATTGAACCGAAAACCGCTCGGAAACTTGAGTATCTTCTGCGTATGCTTTCAGTAAAGGGCGAAGAATACACTTTCAGATACATAAGGACAAGAATCAGGAGGAATAAAAAGTGAAGAAGTTGATATTCCCTGTGCTTTTTCTGGCACTCCTTGCAGGCTGCGGAGAACGTCCGTTTATTGAAATGTCACCGACTGCAATTCCGGCTGTGGAAATCCCCGAAACGACCGTATCAGGGACAGAAACCACATCGGATAACAGTTCTGTTACAACCGGACAGACCGTAACGGAAGCGGTTACGGAAAATACCGTAATATCTTCCGGAATCGCTGCGGAAAAATTAAGTAAAATGAGTCTCCATGAAAAAGTATGCCAGATGTTTATTATAGAACCGGAATCAATAACGGATTATTCCGACCTTACATATGTTGATGACTGGTTCAGGACTTGTTATGACGAATATCCGGTCGGCGGATTTATATTCTTTGACAAGAACATAGAGGACGAAAATCAGCTTAAAAAGCTCACTTCCGAAACTCAGGAAATGGCACAGTCCAAGGGTACGGGCGTGTTTATTTCGGTTGACGAGGAGGGCGGTTCTGTTGCAAGACTTCAGGACAATATCGAATCTATAACCAAAATCAAGGATATGCAGTATTACGGTGAAATAAATGACTACAATGCATCATATAACGCAGGGAGAACTATTGGAAGTTATCTCGCAGAATACGGGTTCAACCTTGATTTTGCTCCTGTCTGCGACCTCAATCTGTCGGATTATAATGAACTCGGCGACCGTATTTTCAGCAGTGACCCTCTTATAGTATCGGAAATGGCGGCTGCCGTTTCAAAAGGAATCGAATCGCAGAACGTAAGCAGTACGCTTAAACATTTCCCCGGACTCGGAGCAGGAAGCGGAAACACTCATTATAATACGGTTCTGATAGAACGCACGCTTGAACAGCTCCGGCTTGAAGAATTTCCGGCGTTCAAGGGTGCTATTGATGCCGGTGCTGATTTTGTAATGGTAGGTCATCAAATAATTACATCTGTAGGCGATGAGCGTCCGAGCGATTTGTCGAAAACGGTTGTAACAGACTGGTTGCGTGACGAACTCGGATTCAACGGAATTATAATAACGGATTCTCATTCAATGGGTTCGATAGCGTATATTTATCCGGCAAGCGAAGCCGCTGTACTGGCGGTTGAGGCAGGAAACGATATAATTCTTATGCCGGCAGATACAAGTCTTGCCATTGACGGACTTGAAAACGCCGTCATTGAGGGACGCATATCGGAGGAACGCATAGACGAAAGCGTTATGCGTATTCTCCTTAAAAAAGAGGAACTCGGAATCTTAAAGTAAAAAAATCAATATAATAAAAATGCCGGAATGATTTTTAATTTTTTCATTCCGGCTTATTTATTTTATTCGGAAATAGCTTTCTTTATAGCCGAAAGCAGTTCGTCGTATGTATCATATGCAGGGAACTGTGGATAATCGGCTTTTATCTGCTCTGTACTTCTGAAAAGGAATCCGGCTTTGCTTGCCTGAATCATTCCGAGGTCGTTGAAGCTGTCACCGCTTGCGATTGTTTCGTATCCGATAGACTGGAGAGCCTTTACCGTGGTGAGCTTTGATTTTTCGCATCTCATTCTGAATCCTGTTATTTCGCCGTCCGGAGCAACTTCAAGCGTATTGCAGAATATTGTCGGCTGTCCGAGCTTTGCCATAAGCGGAGCGGCAAACTGAGTAAACGTATCACTTATAATTATTGTCTGACAGATTGAACGGAGTTCGTCAAGAAATTCCTTTGCGCCGGGCATGGGGTCAATTTTTGCGATTGTTTCCTGAATCTCTTTCAGTCCGAGACCGTGTTTTTTAAGGATATTAATACGGTAATTCATGAGCTTATCGTAATCCGGTTCGTCACGGGTAGTTTTCCGGAGTTCCGGAATACCGCTTGCTTCAGCGAAAGCTATCCATATTTCGGGAACGAGTACGCCCTCAAGGTCAAGACAGGTGATATACATAGACATAGATTAAAAACCTCCATATATGCGGAAACCGACCGTAAAACAGGTACAGTTTCCATATTTTACGATTATATTATACATCATAATTTTTTATTTGTAAACCGGAGCAGTGAGTTTTATAATTTTTTCAGCAGTCTGCACAGAATAGAGATATTCTTTTGTGGAAAATATTTCTAATTTTCTGTTGACAGAATCTTATTTATGTGCTATAATGACAGTATCAACACAGAAAAACTTTATATCTAAGTCAGTCGCTGGAATTGTAACAAGTGGTAATGGTGACAATATTGGTACTTGGGGTACAACAATAAATCCTACATTACTTCGTTTCTTTATGTAAAATCCAAATATTTAATTATTAAAGGAGGATTTAACTATGAAAGTTAAAAAAATAATTCTTTCGGCTTTGGCTTCTGTTATGGCTTTGTCTTCACTTGTATGCTTGAACAGTTCGGCTGTGTATATTGCAGCTTCACAGGGTTCAGAGCATTATAACACTTGGGTTGAAAGCTATAACGCTCATTACACTCCTGCACCTGAACTCGCTGATGTTTTCAGTAATGTTTTTCCTAAATACAATGTAAAAAATGTATGGATAAAATACACAGACCCACAGTTATCTGTTTATCAGATAGAATTTTCACATGATGACTATATATTAATGTATTTTAAACCTGTTTCTGAAAGCTATGAGGATATTATCGGAGAACTTGAATCCGAACTGACATATGATGAAATCAATACAATAGGCGGAAGCATGACAGATAATTATTTTTCTGTTTATATTACCTTCAACGGTGAAAGTCATGAGCGTAATATCATGATTGCTGAAAAAGCATATTCATTCCTTAAAGATAAGTATGAAACAAAAGATATAAGAACTGGTTTTGCGGAAAGAGAGTTCAAAGAAATAAAGATGTCGAGTGGTTTTGATGCTATTGACGGCGTGATTGTTTATGAATCAAAAGCAGATTTTAATGAAAGTATGAGAAATATCGTGGATTCGGAAAGTGAGTGGCTTAAAGAGAATTATCAGGCAACTTTCGACGAATCCAGAATGATACAGTTTCCGGAAGGTATAACGGATATGGAAAAACTTGAATGTTTCAGATATTTTGTGGAAAAATATAATGTATCTGTTCATTATACGTATCTTGCGTCATCTTCATCTGCCTCCGCAATTGATGTTGATTTTGAACCGGAAAATATAAGCTATCTCGCCGGTGATGCCAATGCGGACGGTGAACTCATTGTCGCCGACGCTACCCTGATATTGCAGTCAGTCGGAAATTCCGATAAGTATAAACTTACGGAACAGGGCGAATTTAATGCCGATATTTTCGGAAACTGCGACGGTGTTTCGGCTCTTGATGCATTTGAAATCCAGAAAATTCTTGCAACCCGCTGAAAATATCCGCCAATATGACAAAATAAATCATTTCTCTGTGATATGAAGATGAAAATGGTGTAAATATTTCATGAACCCTCTTGACTTCTTTTTCAGGTATGTTATAATAATAACAGGATATACTGTTATTGTCGTCTGTATTTTTACCGGACGTATAATAATATTATCCACTAGTCATAAGCAACAGGACAACATCATTCAGGAGGTCATAAACATGAAATCTTTAACAAAACTTACAGCGTGGGCTGTTTCTCTTGCTATCACATCTGCAGTAGGCGGAGTATCTGCTTTCGCAGAGGGCGATGAACCGGCGGATTTGATACCGGCTGTCACCGAAGCTCCCGACGGTGAAATCGACGGAGATGAGGACGGTCAGGAAGATTCCGGAGACGATGATTCCGAAAATGGAGAAGCCGGCGGAGATGCAGACGATAACGAACAGCAAGAACCCGAAGTCACGACATCAACAACCGAAACAGAAATTATTACCACAACCGAAACAGTTCCGGAAATAGTTCCGGAAACCACAACAGAAACAGTTGCAGAAATTATCCCTGTAGTTTCCGATACAGTCACTACAGCAGTTGTTACACGTACAACATCAAAAACAGCGACAACCGCTACAACTTCTACCACAAAGAAAACTACGTCTAAAAATACTGCCGATTCACCAAAGACAGGCGATGCCGGAGTGGTTGCCGCTGTAGGTGCTGCCGGTCTTGCAGCTGCGGCATTCTTCGTATCCAAAAAGAAAAAGCAGAACTGATAAATCTTAATATTTTCCCGATTAAAAAGGCTGTACGGAATTTGTTTCCGTACAGCCTTTGTTCAGTCTGTATCAATATCTGATTCGCTGTCTGTTTCGGTTATTGTTTTAAGCTGACGATTTATAGCTCTTGTACGTGTTCCGATAAGCTTTTCGAGGTCTTCGTCAGCCTGACGCAGACGGTTTCGGGTGCTTTCGAGAACCTGCTGAAATTTTCCGAATTCCTTTTTGGCGGATTCAAGAATTTTCCATACTTCACCGCTTTTCTTGTGAACCGCAAGCGTGCGGAATCCCATTTGCAGACTGTTCAGCATTGCCGCCATAGTTGACGGACCGGCTATATTTATCCGGTAATCTCTCTGTAGTATCTCGACAAGTCCCATATTGACGACTTCAGCATACAGACCCTCAAACGGCAGGAACATAATCGCAAAATCGGTAGTATACGGCGGTTTGATATATTTATCCGATATGCTTTTGGCACATCGTTTTATTTCGCTGTCAAGAGCCGAACGCCTGTTTTTGAGTTCTGCCGGATTTCCGGATTCATATGCACTCAGAAGATTTGCATACGTATCTCCGGGGAACTTTGAATCTATCGGCAGATATATAAATTCTCCGTTGTCATTTCCGGGGAGCTTTACTGCGAAATCGACCTTTTCCGCCGAGCGTGGAACTACCGGAATCTGTGAGCCGTACTGTTCCGGTGCAAGAATTTCATCAAGAATTGCACCAAGCTGGATTTCTCCCATTATTCCCCGTGTCTTGACGTTTGAAAGCACATTTTTCAAATCGGATACGCCTGACGCAACGTTTTTCATTTCTCCGAGACCCTCATAAACTTCGGTAAGACGTTTGCTTACTGTTTCAAATGAACGTGATATTTTATCATCGAGAGTTTTCTGAAGTTTTTCATTGACTGTATCGTTGATTTTATCAAGGCTCTGCTGATTTTCTATACGCAGTTTTTCCATGCTTTCGGCGTTTGAAGTACGTATTTTTTCCAGATTCTCGTGATTTTCACGGTTTAGTGATTTCATTTCCGATTCTATTCTTTCAAGCACTTCCGCTGAACGCTGTTGTTGT
>CAMWYX010000063.1 GCA_947178575.1 uncultured Ruminococcus sp.
GACAGGTTCTAATATATACAACTACTTTTTCCTGTATTTCCTTTTTTATATCATTTATGTACTCATCTAAAGCTTTTATAAAATAATGATAATACTCAGATACTTCTATACGTATAAATTTCTCAGTAAGTTCTAAAATTAACTTTCTTTCTTCTGGTTCCAGAAATTTTAATGTCTCACAAAAATTATTAAAAGCATTATCATCATCATTTTCAAGCGACCAACCCTTATCACTGAAAATACCTGTAACATGTTTTATTTCCTCTGGAGATAAATCAGGATGTTCTTTCTTTTTGGTTTTTGTATTATTTTTATAATTTGCTCTTTGCATAATTTATAGCTACTTCCAAAATTCTTATTGGGGTCAAATTGGGGTCAAAATCAGAATAACTAACAAAAAATAACTACGCAACACAGGTTTTTGCCTATACTACGTAGTTTCGTTGGTTGCGGCGGCTGGATTTGAACCAACGACCTTCGGGTTATGAGCCCGACGAGCTACCTAGCTGCTCCACACCGCGATACTTGATAAATTTCATTGTCACTTCCCTTATGACTTTTTTATTATATCACATAATTTCTGTAAAGTCAAGAACTTTTTTGAATTTTCTATATTTTTGTAACAACTCATAATTTTAGCAAATATTTAGCTTTAATATTATTAAACTTATACAAATCACACACTTTCTTTTATGCGGTTGATGACGTTTTTCTCCAGTCTTGAAACTTGAGCCTGTGATATTCCTACTTCCTGAGCAACTTCTACCTGTGTTTTGCCTTGCAAAAATCTCAGATACAGAATATTGCGTTCTCTTTCTCCAAGCTGTTTTATGGCATCACGAATAGCAATTGAACTCATCCAACTGTCTATATCATTTTTATCGCCTATCTGGTCCATGATATACATATTGTCATCAGAATCAGAAAAAACCGGTTCATAAAGAGAAATCGGGTCATTTATGCTTTCAAGCGCAACGACTACATTTGAACGTTTTTCACCGATTTCATTAGCGATTTCCTCAATATTCGGTTCACGCTGATTTTGCAATGCAAGTCTATCCCTTGCCTGTATTGCCTTATATGCGAGGTCACGAAGTGAACGGCTGACTTTAATCTGACCGGAATCACGAAGATGCCGTCGAAGTTCCCCCGTTATCATCGGAACGCAATAAGTAGAAAAACGAACATTTTTAGTTAAATCAAAATTGTTTATTGCCTTTATAAGACCTACTACCCCAATCTGAAAAAGGTCATCTATATCTTCTCCACGTCCGGTAAAACGTTGAATAACACTAAGCACAAGGCGGAGATTTCCATTTATCAGTTTATCACGTGCGGATTTGCTTCCTGTTTCTTTAATTTCTTTGAGAAGCTGAATTTTTTCTTCTTCTTTAAGAACAATAAGTTCAGAAGTATTTATTCCCGAAATAACAACTTTATTGAATGCCATATTAATATCTCCCTGCGAAAATTCTATATAAATGATTCTGATATTATTATTGGCAATATTTCCGGATATAAACAGGTAAAATATAGAAAAATAACTAACAGAAAATTGGTTTGATATAAAATTAAAAAATAAAAATATTTCCAAACCTATTGACTTTTCTGTTTTTATGTGATATAATAGCATTGTTGAAACGATTTGTTCGGATTTAATATTAGTTTGTCTTTGTTAGGGGTATAGCTCAGTTGGTAGAGCAGCGGTCTCCAAAACCGCGTGCCGAGGGTTCAAGTCCTTCTGCCCCTGCCAGTATTAAAACTCTGAAATGGCTTTGAATCGCCGTTTCGGAGTTTTTGTTTTGCCTGAATTTATTTTTTATTATCTCAATTCTTTCTATCCGGTAAGATTTTGAAAATTATTATAACAGCAAAATGTATATATTTTTTTACGTTATAGAACTAAAATACTACAAATCAGAAAAACATTACAAATCCTCTTGACAAATCCGGAAATATATGTTATCATAATTCCTATAATACAGATATGAAAAGTAAGATTATATATTGAAATGAAATCAGGAGGTTTACCATGGCTTGTTTTTTAGTACCGGCTGCCGAAGCAGTCGTCACAACAATCGCAAAAAAAGTAATTTCAAAAAAAGAAAAGGAAAATCCATCCGAAATACAGAAAATAAATTTTTCGGAAAAACTTGACTGGCTAAATAAAATGCTTTGGGGAGGTTCAGGGCTTCTCGCATTTGAACACCTCTGGCATGGCGAAATCATACCGTTTTTTCCGTTCCTGACAAATGCTGCCGATTCTGTTGACAGAATCGCTATGCTTCAGGAAATGGCAACATCAGGCGTCGGAATGGCTGTACTTGTCACGGCCGTATGGCTTGGAATGATTTCTGTTATGTCAGCTCGGGAAAAGAAAGTAATCCAAATACAGGCGGTGCAGAAATGACTTTGTTAATTACAATTTTATCTGCCGTAATATCCACCGTTATTTGGTATACGACAAATAACAGAAGAAATCTGAAACTCGGCACGCTCTGTCTTGCGTATTGGGGTGCGTCGCTGATGTGGATTGTCGATTCTGTAGCAGAATACATAAAAACCGGTGCGGAATTTTTTAATCCGTCTGCTGCCGATATGCTGAACGATTCTTTTTTAGGTCTTTCAGTAACCGCTCTCGGTCTGACAATATGGATTATAAATTTACTTATAAGTGACCCGAAAAATATTTTAAAAATCAAAAATAACCGGAGTGATGAAAATGGAACACAAACATGAACATAAACACGAACATATACATAATCACCGTGCGTTAATCGGATTTGACAAACATGGAATCCCGACAATAATCGCAAAATCTGACCACGAAGATTCCGACGACCCTAACGCTTTTATCCGTGATTACATGAATGCAGTCGCAGAATATAAAAAAACATTTCCGTCAAAACAGGACGTTATAGACCAGACACCAGACCCAGCCGTCCGTGAAATGCTTCTGAGAATGGAACAGCTTGGGATTGACACCGCTTTCGACCGTTTCGACAGTCAGAAACCACAGTGTAATTTCGGGCTCGCCGGAATATGCTGTAAAATATGTAATATGGGACCATGCCGTATCACTGCTAAAAGTCCTAAAGGAGTCTGCGGAGCCGACGCTGATTTGATAGTTGCAAGAAACCTGCTTCGTTCTGCTGCCGCAGGTGCTGCACAGCATGGAATGCACGCCCGTGAAGTAATTCTTGCTTTGAAATGGGCTTCTTCCGGAAAACTTGATATTCCGATTATGGGTGAACAGAAAATCAGAAGTACAGCGGAATCTTTCGGTATTCCCACAAAACACAGAACAATAAAACATATCGCTTCCGATTTGGCCGATGTTCTGTTAGAGGATTTATCAAGAACTATTCCCGGCGATTATCAGACAATCAAAGCCTGCGCACCTCCGGAACGTCAGAAAGTATGGAAAGAACTCGATATATTGCCAGTCAGTGCATATCATGAAGTCTTTGAGGCTTACCATAAATCAGGCTGTGCCATTGACGGCGACTGGAAAAGTATAATGCAGCAGTTCCTCAGATGCGGACTTGCGTTCACATTTTCGGGAGTTGTCGGGGCATCAATCGCAACAGACAGTCTTTTCGGAGTGGGTGACCGTGTAACTTCAAAAGTCAATATCGGTGCACTTAAAAAAGGATATGTTAATATTGCGGTTCACGGACATCTGCCGTTGCTGGTAAGTCAGATTGTCAAAGTCGGTCAGGAAGAAAAATTCATTGAACTTGCAAAATCAAAAGGTGCAAAGGGTATTCGGTTCTACGGAATATGCTGTTCGGGACTTGCGGCAATGTATCGCTACGGCGGAGTAATTCCGCTTTCAAATGCGGTTTCGGCGGAACTTGTTCTCGGTACTGGTGCGCTTGATTTGTGGGTTGCAGATGTTCAGGACGTTTTCCCGTCAATTATGGAAGTCGCAAAATGTTTTCAGACTGTTGTCGTAACAACAAGCGATTCTGCAAGACTTCCGGGGGCTGAACGCTATGAATACGACCATCACCATTCAAATATCGAACAGACAAGGGAACTCGCCGAAAAAATCGTACTCAGAGCTATCGACAGCTTTGAATCAAGAAAAGGTATTCCTGTATATATTCCGCCGTATGAAGTCGAGGCGGAAGTCGGATTTTCCGTTGAATACGTTCATAAACGCTTCGGCAGTATGAAACCTCTTGCCGATGCTCTGAAAAGCGGTAAAATCCTCGGCATTGTAAATATGGTCGGCTGTAATAACCCTAAAGTTCTTTACGAAAAGGCAATTGTCGACGTTGCAGATGTACTGTTGAAAAATAATGTTCTGATACTTTCAAACGGCTGTGCATCATTCCCGCTTATGAAGCTCGGATACTGTAATACTTCCGCACTCGATAAAACAGGCGAAAGCCTGAGAGAATTTTTATCTCCGGATTTGCCCCCCGTATGGCACGTCGGAGAATGTATCGATAATACACGTTCTTCCGGAATTTTCGCCGGAATTGCCAACGCTCTCGATAAAAATATCTATGAACTTCCATTCGCATTTTCATCGCCCGAATGGGGAAATGAAAAAGGAATCGATGCCGCTTTGGGTTTCCGCCTTATGGGAATTGATTCTTATCATTGTGTTGAAGCACAGATTTATGGTTCAAAAAATGTAATTGAATTTCTTAAAGAGGGTACAAAAGAAATTCTCGGCTCTGCAATGCACGTTGATACCAACCCTGTGGCACTCGCCGAAAAAATTGTTTCCGATATGAAAGAACAAAGAAAAAAACTTAACTGGGATTGATTTAGGAGTGATTCTGATGAATAAATTCAGAAAATTTACCACATTTTCGACAGCGTTGATTATTTCCGCACTTTCCGGCTGCGGAAATAATAACAATTCCGGAAATGACAAAATAAAAATTGCATATCTCCCTATTACTCACTCACTCGCCGTCTGCGAACTTGCGGAGGAATCCAAAGATATAGAACTTGTCAAATACGGCTCGTGGACGGAATTGATGGACGCACTCAACACGGGCAGAGTTGACGGTGCATCTGTCCTGATAGAACTTGCTATGAAATCAAAAGAGCAGGGTGTGAATATAAGTGCAGTTGCTCTCGGTCACAAAGACGGAAACGTTATCATTACTTCAAACGAAATTGAAAATATCACTGATTTAAAAGGAAAGACATTTGCAATTCCGCACAGACAGTCATCACACAATATTCTGCTGAATGAAGCTCTTTCCGGAGCAGGAATGACAATCGATGACGTGAATATCACGGAGCTTTCCCCTACCGAAATGCCCTCTGCACTTGCCGCAGGTCAGATTGACGGATATTGCGTCGCCGAACCATTCGGAGCTAAAGCCGTTTCGATGGGAATAGGAAAAGTTCTGTATTCTTCCGAGGAACTTTGGGAAGATTCTTTCTGCTGCGGACTTGTCCTGACTGATAATTTTATGGAAAAAAATCCTGAAAAAACAGAAAATCTTATTTCCGCATACAAGCAGGCAGGAGCAAATCTCAATCCGGAAAAAGCAAAGGAAACAGCAAAAAAATATCTTAATCAGGACGACGATGTGCTTGATATTTCTTTGCAATGGATTTCCTATAACAATCTCGATATTACAAAAGAATCGTATGACACTCTGACAGAAAAAGTAATTAAATACAATCTTTCTGAAAATCCGCCGTCATATGAAGATTTTGTAAAATAAAACAGGTGATTTTATGAAAAATACTAAAAATATAAAGAAACTGCTTTCCGTTAAAAATATACTTGTTTCTTTCATAGTTCTGATATTGATATGGCAGTTGATTTATACAGTCGGCGGATTCAATAAAGCGTTGTTTCCGTCGCCGTATGATGCGGTTCTGGCACTGAAAGAATTATTCCTCGAAAATTCCGTCATGACAGACATCGGCGCAAGTATGGCAAGGTTTGCAATAGGATATATCAGTTCTGTCATATGTGCTGTATTTCTGGGGCTGATTCTTGGCAGACTGAAAAATATTTTTCAGTATATCAATCCTGTTATACAGCTTCTGCGCCCGATTTCTCCGATGGCGTGGCTTCCGTTTATCGTGTTATGGTTCGGAATAGGTGATGTTCCGGCGGTTGTGATAATTTTCATTGCGGCATTTTTTCCGGTTCTGCTGTCCACTGTTTCGGCGGTCGGAAAGATTGACCCTGTTTATATGAAAGTTTCAAAAAGCTTCGGAATAAAACAGCCTCAGCTGATGTGGAAGATTATTCTTCCGGCGGCTTTTCCGCAGATTGCAAACAGTATCCATCTCGCACTGGGAACGGCATGGGTGTTTCTTGTAGCGGGTGAAATGGTAGGTTCACAGTCCGGACTTGGATATCTGATTATTGATTCAAGAAATAATCTGCGTGCCGATACACTCATGGCGGTGATTATAATAATCGGTCTGATTGGTCTTATTCTTGATGCGATTCTCGGACTTCTTGAAAAACAAATCCTTAAGACTTGGGGTGAAAGCTGATATGTACATTGAAATTCAGAACGCAGGCAAGAAATTCGTTCAGAACGGAAAGGAATTTACCGCACTGGAAAACGTTTCGCTTTCTATCGAAAAGGGTGAATTTATCTGTCTGCTCGGTCCGTCAGGCTGCGGAAAAAGCACTCTGCTTAACGCAATCGCAGGATTTGAACCGGTCACAGAAGGAAGCGTAAAAATCGACGGAAAAGAAGTGAAAGAACCGTCGGTCAGAAATGTCACAATATTTCAGAATTACGGACTTCTTCCGTGGAGAAATGTCCTGAAAAATGTTGAACTTGGTCTCGAATCAAAAAAAATCCCGAAAGATGAACGTAAAAAAATAGCCGAAAAATATATCGATTTAGTTGGATTGTCAGATTTCAGAAACTCTCACCCCCGACAGCTTTCCGGCGGTATGCAGCAGCGTGTTGCAATCGCAAGAGCGTTAGCCGTTGACCCCGATATTATTTTTATGGACGAACCATTCGGCGCACTGGACGCTATCACAAGAATCAAACTACAGGACGATATACGCCAAATCTCAAGAGACGAGAAAAAAACAATTATTTTTGTGACGCATGATATTGAAGAAGCGGTTTATCTTGCTGACAGAATCGTTGTCATGACACCGAATCCGGGTAAAATAAAAAGCGTTGTAAGTGTTCCGATACACGGCTACAGAGACCGTACAAGCGGAAATTTTATCCATGTAAGAAACAAAATCTTTGAAATATTCAATATGAAATATGAGCCTGATATTGAATACGTAAT
>CAMWYX010000064.1 GCA_947178575.1 uncultured Ruminococcus sp.
AAAACAGCATTACTCTCCTATTGTTATTTCAGTATGAAGACAAGATTTAAAACAGAAAGGTCGCATGATTGTAATTATTATATCATGCAGAGTTATTATGAAAAAAATAAAATTGTTTAAAAAAATTACAACAGCTGTTATAACACAGATGTTACTGGTATTTTCGATACCTGCTGTTGCAGTCGGACAGTCTGCACTGGCAGAAACTTCCGAAGTACAGCTGAACAATATTGTACTCTTTGCACAGTCCGACTCCCTTTCATCATCAAATTTCATGGAAAACCGGACTGCAGATATTATTTCTATGTGTAACGATACTGATACGTGTCATTCATTATCGGGATATATTGATAAAATTTCTTACGGAAAAATGCATATAACCAGTTATTTTCCGCAGATGGATAACGGCGTAATTACTCCGTATATACTTTCATCTGATGAAACAGCATATTCAACCTGTTCACAGATTGCGGTGGAGATACTCCAGAATATTGATATTCCGAATGATACGCCAATGGACGGAAATTCTGACGGAATCATTGATAACATTATTCTTGTCATTGACGGTAAGGCTATTGACATGAGTTCTCCCATATGGCCAAGAGCATTTACCATGAACGGAATAAAAATCAACGGACTTTCAGTAAACAGAGTGAATATTCAGAACAGTACACAGCTTTTTGAAAATCAGATTACAGGTGCGGAAGGCGTACTGTGTCATGAATTTATGCATTCTTTGGGCTATCCCGATTTATACCGCAACGACCGTACAGGAACGCCTGTCGGATTATGGGACATTATGGCATCTGATTCCGTATTTTTGCAGTATCCGCTTGCCTATCACAGAGCAGCGATTTCAGGCTGGCTGGAATCTGAAGATATTACAACAAGCGGAACATATACGCTTTCTCCTGTTTCTTCCGACAGCGGAAATCGTCTTTATCTGCTCAAAACACCGCTTTCCGACACAGAATTTTTTGCTGTGGAATACAGACAGCAGGGTAAGCGTTATTCAGGTGAAATGGACGTGAAAATATACGGAACTGGTCTGGTTGTTTATCGTGTAAATACGGAGGCTGACGGAAACTTCAAAGAAAATAAAGATGAAATATATGTTTTTCGTCCTAAAGAAACCGCACTTGATGCAGGAGAAGGCAATATTTTTTCTTCTAATTACGGTGGCGAGAATGCTCCCGATTCAGTCGGTTCTTTAGAATCAAATGCTGATATTACCGACGGCGCACTTGTCTATTCCAACGGAACAAACAGCGGTATCAAGATAAGCGATATTATGATGAATGAGGAAACTCTGACGTTTTCTGTTGAATTTGCAGATATCTCCGACGCAGAACTATGGGAAAGCATAAGCAGTGAAAATTTAGGAACTTATAAACCCTGTCAGCTTGCAACATCAGAAGACGGCACAGTATACATAATTGCGTCAGATGATTCATCTGCTATACTTTATAAATTTGACGGCAAGGAACTGGCAAAGTTAGGACAACCTCTCGGTTCAGGAAGTTACACAGATATGAATCAGCCGAAACTTGCGTTTTGTGGAAATACTCCGTATGTATTGTATCAAGACAGAAATTTCTTTCTGCATTTATGTCGGTATGAGCGTTCTTCGGGAGTTTGGACGGAAGTCTATAAGGGGACAGAGCTTGCACAATATGCAGACCTGACAGCCGACGGAAACAAAGTATATTTTACATATACAACAGGAACTTTTCCCTATGCACTGCATTCTGTCTGCTATGACTCGGAATCGGAAGTTTTAACAACGCTCGGCGAGAACATTGATAAAAATGTATGTAATATGTCTATAGCTGTTTTGAATGATAATCCTGTGATTGCCTACAGGGATATTAACGACGGAAACAAATCAAAGATTGCTGTTTACAATAACGGCGAATGGAATATAAAAACAATTTCGGAAACTGCCTGCGGTTCAGTGTCTATGGTATCGGACGGAAGTGCTGCATGGATTGCACCATCTGGAAGCAGAAATGCAGTCTATAAGTTTTCGGACGGAAAAATAACATCCTATCCGTTACCCGATAACGTTTCTGAAAATGCTTTTTCTCAAGTACCGATTTTAGCTGACGGTCAATGCTGTCTGGCGGTGAATACTCAGAATCCTTATGAACTGGCTTTATATTCATTAAACGGTACGGACTGGGAAATTACGGGAAATATACTGGCAATGGATTTAGTCAATTCCTTGTCACTTGCATACAACGGACAAGAATTATATTGTTCCTATTTTACAAATAACGGAACATCGGCTATCAGACAGCTTAAAATAGGTACATCAGAAATAATTACAGGAGATGTTAATAATGATGGTATATTTAATATTGCAGACGTAGTAACTATGCAGAAATGGCTTTTAGATGTACCCGATATAACGCTTGTAAACTGGAGAGCAGGAGATATTTGTGAGGATAACAGACTTGATGCATTTGACCTTTGTCTTATGAAGCGTATGCTGACTGAACAATAAAAACTCTCCTTATCGGACGGATAAATTTCAGTCCGACAATCAATAGACCTCCTCGGAAACTAATGATTTTTCAAATTATTCCACACTGGTTGATATGGAATTTTGAAGTTTCAAGATGTAAACAAATGTTTTATAGCTGAGTTTCCGAGGAAGTCTATCCAATAGTTCTTATGATAAATAAGATTATTAAAAAATACTATCCGTAAATTTAATAAGTATTTATAACATTCCATGACATTCTAAGTCATTTTACAAGCTAAAATATTTAAGTATATTATAACATATAATAACGAATTTTTCAACCTGTTTTCAAAAAATATTTTTTTAAGTTTTCATAAATCGCAGTAAAATCGGAGTTTAAGGGCTTTTTATTTTCAACCTTGGTAGAACAAATAATATGGAATTGCGTTTCAGTTCTACCAAAAGTTCTACCATTGCTTGACTGTCAGAATCAAGACTGTTCATTATCATCTGAACAATCAGGATTTTTCTTTTTTCTTCCTCTTATTTTCATTTTAGGTTCAGTACGTTATGTTTCTCGTTCCAACTCTGGAAGTCGGATTGAACGGAATCAGGTTCAGTTTCACCGCATATTCAAAGAGATTGTACATACACAGATGACGATTTTTCAGAGTGCTTGATTTAGCTCCGCTGTTTAAGATTGAATTGTAATAATCCTGAATGTCAATCGGTCTTATGGTGTCAATGTAAAACGTTTTCTCCTTGAAGAACTGTTTAGCCTTTCTTATTCCGCTGCAATATTTATTGTAAATCAGTCTGGATACTCTCGGCTTCTTGTATGCGAGCCACTTGTCCATAAATTCAAACAACTCAAAATTTCCTGATGAGCGTTCTGTGTTTTTTTCGGATACTGATGAGACAGCAGCTTCACCTATGTTCTTTTCAGCCGGATTAAAAAGACCGGAATTTTTTTCATAGTATTCTGAAACAATGCTGTCGGCTACTGCGGTTATTTCTTTCCTCTTTGTACCAGAATCAAGACCGATAGGAAGCCATTTTTTTCTGCGTTTACCGTCAGTTTCCAAGCATTCTGCAAATTTCCCTGATTCCAACTACATCAGGATATTCTGTAGACATTGTTTTGCTCTGTTTTGATACATCCTATCTGTTTGTAAATATATTGTAAGATATATTTTGTTAAAAGTAAAATAGTATTTTCTTAAAATTATTTGTGACAGAAAAAACTTGTTTCAACAAAAAACACCATAGTCCAGTGCCGTTTTGACATTGAATTATGGTGTTTTATTATTTTGATTTAAAAAAATCTGAATTGCTGAAAAAGAAAAATAATCAGCCTGAAATGCAGAATCTTAATAAATTGTAAATTTTCTGTGAATATCAACAAAAAAACATTGAAAAAGTATAAAATCCGGACTATTAGTGAAGGAGGTTATATACCATGAACGAAGAAATATTCAATAAAATCAGACCGTTTCTGCCGGACTATGTGAACGAAATCACACAAATCTCACGTAACGGCGGAAAAAATCAGTACATATGTCCGTTGTGTGGCAGCGGGACAGGCTCTAAACGTTCGGGAGCGTTTACAGTTTATCCCGACACCGACAGATATTATTGTTTTTCGTGCGGTGCAAAAGGCGATATTTTCAATCTGTACGGAGAAATGAACAACATCAGCGATACGGGAACTGTAATCAGGGAATTAAAATCGAAATACGGAATAGTTTCCGAATCACAGCCGGTAAGACAGAAAAAACGACCCGAAAAGTCCGCAAAGCCAGAAAGCGAAAAGAATTATACAACATTTTTTACTATTGCAGAGCAACACCTGCATGAGACAGATTATTTATCTAAACGTGGTCTTTCCATAAATACTCAGCGTAAATTCCATTGCGGATATGTACCTGATTTTACGTACAAGAACAATCAGACAACATCAGCGGTAATCATTCCGACCTCAAAAGGTTCATATATGTGGAGGAGTACCGCCGAAAACATCAAGCAGAAGTGTGGAACGGTACATCTTTTCAATTCCGTTGCTTTAACTTCCCCATACTGTTTTGTGGTCGAGGGAGAAATTGACTGCATGAGCGTTGACGAGTGCGGTTTTGCGTGTGTCGGATTAGGTTCAGCAAGCAATATACGTAAAATATTTGACCATGATACTTTAAATACTGTACTTATTCTTGCACTTGATAACGACCAGCGGGGAAACAAGGCGGCTGTTGACCTTATGAAATTGTGCGATGAACATAGAGTGCCTTACATTGTCGCTCAGAAAGACATATGGAGCGACTGCAAAGATGCCAATGAACTTCTTGTCAAAGACCGTTCACTTCTCATAGCAAGCCTACAGGCACATTCAGAGCGTGCTGTAACGCTTGATAAAGACCAGTGGCTCAGGGATATGCTTGAACGCAGACAGGCTGATTCTGATTGGCGAGGAAGTCTGATACGCAACCAGTCCGATAATGCCGTGAAGAACAATATGACAAATCTTGAAACCATATTTCTGAATGACCCGAATTACAGCGGTAAAATAGAATTTAACGAGCTTACGCAGATGAGGACTTTTAACCGTGAGGATTGGCGGGACGTTACCGAAAACAGAATCAAGCTGTATCTTGAAAAAGAATATCCGCTTTTTACGTCAATAGAATCAATAGACCAGATATGCAGTATTATTGCCGATGACAATTCATATCACCCGATACGTGAATATCTGAACTCTGTTCAATGGGACGGAATACCACGTCTGAAAAGCGTATTCACGGACTTTTTAGGAGCAAAAGACAACATTTATACTCAGTCCGTTGCAGTCGTGACTTTTGTCGGAGCTGTTGCAAGAGTATTCGAAGCTGGTGTAAAATTCGATACGTGTACGGTTCTTGTCGGTAAACAGGGTACGGGCAAATCGAAATTCATAAGTAAAATAGCTGTCAAATCCGAATGGTTCACAGACGGAGTGACGACTTTCGACGGCAAGGACTTCTATGAAAGTATTCAGGGCAAGTGGATTATTGAACTCGGAGAGGGTACGGCATTTCAGAAATCAATCAAGGAACGCAGTAAACAGGCAATAGCAAGCCAGCAGGATTTTTACCGCAGACCTTACGGAAGAAATCCCGAACAGCGTCCGAGACAATGCGTATTTCTCGGAACTACAAACAATTACGATTTTTTAAAAGACGAAACAGGCGACCGCCGTTACTATCCGATAGATGTTAATATTTCCCAAGCCATTAAGAATATCGACAAAGACTTCACTCCTGAATATATTTCCCGGTTATGGGCGGAGGCAGTACATCTCTACATGAACGGTCAGTGCATATATATTCAGGATAGTCAGGTGCTTGCTTTAGCCGAACAGGAACAGCGTAAACACTTCGATGAAAGTCCTTTGCAGTCGGATATATTTAACTTCCTTGAAATCCCGAT
Organism: uncultured Ruminococcus sp.; assembly: GCA_947178575.1. Classification (GTDB taxonomy): domain Bacteria; phylum Bacillota; class Clostridia; order Oscillospirales; family Ruminococcaceae; genus Ruminococcus. The sequence goes on from CAMWYX010000064.1 coordinate 5,927, forward strand.
TACGAAAGATTGGTATAATAAAAATCTGGAATCAAGGCGAAAATATATAATTAATTATCAGAACGGCAACGTATCAGCAGGAGCTTACAAGCGTGACCGTATTTCAGTAAAGGAAATTGTTTGTGAATGGTTCGGCTATGAACTCAATCAGCCAATTGACCGCAAATTCTCGTTGGATATTGCCCGAACTCTTACCGCTTTAGGCTGGAATAAAACAGGAAAAAGAGAACGTCTTGATTTATACGGTATGAAAAGAATTTTTTATTTTCTAACAATATGGGGTTAAAACCCTCGGCTTAAGCCGACACCTTTAGGTAAACCTACTTAAGAATATCAAAAAGTAAAATGGAAACGATATTCTAAGAGATGATAAAATGGAAAACTACCGAAAAACATCGCATAGCACATATGATATAAAATATCATATTGTGTGGATAACGAAATATCGAAAATCAGTGATGATTGGACAAATAGCGTTAAGGACAAGAGATTTGATAAGAATGGTATGTTCAAAAAATGATGTAGAAATATTAAGCGGTCATGTAGGAAAAGACCATATACATCTACTTGTATCAGTACCACCATACCTGTCAGCCAGTAAATTAGTGCAATATATAAAGGGATATAGTTCAAGAAAATTGCAAATGGAGTATAAAGA
>CAMWYX010000065.1 GCA_947178575.1 uncultured Ruminococcus sp.
ATTCGTCATAATTACCTGCATCAGACTACTTCTGAAATAGTAAGCCGAAAACCAAGGTTTATTGTTCTGGAAGATTTGGATGTAAAGGGCATGATGAAGAATAAACATCTTGCAGAAGCAGTACAGGAACAGTGTTTCTATGAATTTTACAGGCAGATTCAGTATAAATGCCAATGGCATAATATTGAATTTATTACTGCTGACAGATACTATCCGTCAAGTAAATTATGTTCCTGCTGTGGATACGTAAAGAAAGATTTGAAACTTTCAGAACGTATCTATATATGTCCAAAATGTCATAACACTATTGACAGGGATTTTCAGGCAAGTGTGAATTTAATGCGATATGGATTGACAGCGTAGTCAAAATAAATGCTGTTGATATATACCGATACGTTAGTCGGGAATCTACGCCTTCGGAGTGTCATACCAAAACATGAGTAGATGATGACCTGTCATATCAAAAATGGACACGCTGAACAAGGAATGAAACATAAAAGCTCATTTATAACTTTTTATAAGTTTTCAGTAACGGAATGATTATGAGTGTGAGGAAAAAGATTGTATCTGCGTTGATGGCAGGTATTGTGTCTGTAACGGCGTTGGACGGCATACTTTCGTGTGTACCTTATGCGAATGCGGTGAAAGTCAACAACACTAAAAGCAATGTCGTTGAATATCTTGACAGAGGTATCAGTGCGGTGAATACCGGTTCGGGAATGCTTGTGAACTGGCGTTTTCTTGCATCTGACCCTGATGATTCGGTGTTCAAACTTTATCGTGGCAGCGACCTTGTTTACACAAGCACAGATAAGGATAATTCATATTCAAAAGGTGCGACGTGTTTTCTTGACAAATCCGGAAATTCAAAATCTGTTTACAAGGTAGAATGCTACAGCGGTTCAAAGCTGATTTCAAGCGATACCTGCTCAATTGAATCTGACAATCCATATTTTGACATAAAACTTAACAGACCGAGTTCAAACCATACTCCGAACGATATGTCAGTGGGTGACGTTGACGGTGACGGAGTTTATGAACTTTTCCTTAAATGGGACCCTGCCAACTCAAAAGACAATTCCCAGAAAGGAAAGACAGATAATGTATACATAGACTGTTACAAGCTTGACGGTACAAGATTATGGCGTATAGATTTGGGAGTCAATATCCGTGCCGGTGCACATTATACGCAGTTTTTCGTAGCCGACTACGACCTCGACGGAAAAGCCGAAATGTGCTGTAAAACCGCTGACGGAACAAAAGACGGCAAAGGAAACGTTATCGGTGACGGTTCTAAGGATTATCGTGATTCTTCAGGTTTTATAATCAATGGTGATGAATTTTACACACTGTTTGACGGAGCAACCGGTGAGGCTCTTGATACTGTAAACTATGAACCAGCAAGAGGCGATACAACCAAATGGGGAAAATCCAGTGACAAGACAAACCGTGTAGACCGTTTTTGGGGAACTACAGCATATCTTGACGGAGTACACCCCTGCGTTGTTACAGGACGAGGATATTACGGTAGAATGACTGCAACAGCTTATAAGGTTGAGAATAAAAAGCTCGTTAAAATGTGGATGTTCGATACCGGAACAAGCAGCAGTTCAGCCGGATACGGCGACGGAAATCACAACTCAATGGCAGCGGACGTCGACGGAGACGGAAAGCAGGAAATTATAACAGGTTCTACGTGCATTGATGATAACGGTAAACTTCTTTGGAATACCAATCAGGGACACGGTGATGCTATGCACATCGGCGACCTTGACCCCGATAACGAAGGTCTTGAAGCATGGATTTGTCATGAAGATAAACCCTATGGCGTTTCACTGATTGATTGCGATACAGGTAAGATTATTTTCCATAACAACGGCTCGGGAGATACCGGACGTTGTTGTGCCGACAACGTATGGGCAGGAAATCCGGGTGCAGAGCTCTGGGGAAACAAGGAAGCCGATGACTCTACTCCTGTAAAGAATGTAAAGGGAGAAACTCTTTCGTGTAACAGACCGGCTATAAACTTCCTGTCATACTGGGACGGCGATTTGGAACGTGAAATACTTGACGGTTACACAGATTCACCGGCAAAAATCAGTAAAATGAACGAGAACGGTAAACTTACACAGCTTATGCAGACAGACGGTTATTATACCTGCAACACAACAAAGGGAACACCTTGTCTTTCAGCCGATATTTTCGGTGACTGGCGTGAGGAACTCATTGTCCGTGCTGCCGACGGAAATTCAATCAGAATATATACAACCACATACGATACGGATTACAGAGTTCAGTGCCTTATGCATGACCCACAGTATCGTTCGCAGGTTTCGGCACAGAATACAGCTTACAACCAGCCTCCACACACGAGCTTTTTCCTCGGTACAGGATATAAAATGCCTGAACGTTCGGCGTGTACCGTGAATAATACAAGCGGTGGCGGTACGGTAGTTACTCCGCCTGCTCCTGAAAAAACAGCCGCAGTAATGGATACTTCGGTTAAATATATGTTCAAAAATGTCGGAAGCGGACTCTATATGGAAGTCGACAGTGCCAAGGCGGAAGCCGGTGCAAATGTTCAGCAGTGGGGTTCGGACGGCGAGGCTGTTCACAATACATGGAAACTCAGAGATGCAGGAGACGGATATTATTATATTCGTTCATATGTCGGAGACGGAAAGACGTATTATCTTGATTTGACAGCCGGAAGAGCTACCGACGGTACGAACATCGAAATATGGACTAAAAATGAAAAAGATGCACAGAAATTCAAGTTCTTTGACAATGGAGATGGTTCATATACTATTGCAACAAAATCAAGCGGTGATAAAAGCTGTGTGGGAGTTGAAAGCGATTCCGCAAGCTCCGGAGCTAATATTATTCAGTGGGAATCCAATGGAAATGATTCGCAGAAGTGGATTGCCGAGAAAATAACCATCAAAGACGGTTCTGTTATTGATACAAGCAAAAACTATATGATTCAGAATGTCAACAGCGGACAGTTCCTTGAAGTTCAGGACGGAAAATCAGAAGCCGGTGCAAACGTTCAGCAGTGGGGTGCAGATACAAGCAAACCGTCGGCACATAATGTATGGCGTTTCAAAGAAGTAAACTGGGGATATTATTATGTTTATTCGGGAGTCGGAAGCGGTAACGATTTTCTCCTGCAATGCGACAACAGCAAGGACGGCTCTAATATCTATATAAATGAGTTCCTTAAATCGAGCAATCAGTATTTTAAATTTGTTGACAATGAGGACGGAACATATACTATTGTTACACGTTCTTCAAAAGACCTCTCATGTGTCGAAGTTGCCTCCGCCGATACAAAATCCGGTGCAAACGTTCAGCAGTGGACATGGAATGACAACAACTGTCAGAAGTGGAAGTTAATTCCTGTTGATTATACACTTCCGTGTCAGACAGCACCTTCAACAACTGTGCCGGAAAATATCAGGGGCGATATTGATAAGGACGGAAATTTCAATTCAGATGATGCTGTGCTTCTTCAGAACTGGATTCTCGGACAGAATGTAACGCTTCCTGACTGGAAAGCCGGAGACTTCAATAATGATGGCAGACTTGATATATTTGACCTTGTTCTTATGAAGCGTGAGCTGGTTAAATAAAGATGATTATATATGAACGGAGATTATTATGAATAAAAAAATTACACAGACAGCCGGAAAAGAACAGCTTGGAGAATTTTCACCGATGTTCGCTCATCTTAATGATGATGTACTGTTCGGAGAAGTATGGAACGAGACGGCAATAGATGTAAAAACAAAGTGTATCATTACAGTAGTGTCGCTTATGGCTTCAGGAATTACCGATACATCGCTGATATATCACTTGCAGAACGCTAAATCAAACGGCGTTACAAAAGAAGAAATCTCGGCAATTATAACTCATGCAACTATGTATGTCGGCTGGCCGAAAGGCTGGGCTGTCTTCAGACTTGCGAAAGATGTATGGAATGAGAAAATTCCTGAAATGACTGAAAAGGAAAAGTATCAGAATACTATTTTCTTCCCAATCGGCAAAACCAATGACGCTTTCGCAGAATATTTTGTGGGACAGAGCTATTTAGCTCCTGTGTCGACAGAACAAGTACCGGTTTTTAATGTTACATTCGAGCCGGCTTGCCGTAATAACTGGCACATACATCGTGCAAAAAACGGCGGTGGTCAGATGCTCATCTGCGTTGGCGGACGTGGATATTATCAGGAATGGGGAAAAGATGCTGTTGAAATGAATCCCGGAGACTGCATCAATATTCCTGCCAATGTGAAACACTGGCATGGTGCTGCTCCTGATTCTTGGTTTTCACATCTTGCTGTTGAAGTCAACGGCGAAGAAACAAGCAATGAATGGCTTGAACCTGTTTCAGATGCGGAATATAACAAATTAAAATGATTGGAGAAATATCATGAAGAAAACATTGCTGACAATATTTTCAGTTTTATTTGTTTTTACAGTCGGTTGCAGTAATTCAAAGGAAGAAAGCGAAATCAGTTCTGAAAGTTCTGTTTCTGATACGGAGGATATAACATCAGAACCGACCGAACCGGAAGAAATACCAGATGAAAGTTCTGATACGATTTCAGAATCTGAACCAAAAGATGAATCAGGCAGTCCGGCAGGCGGAACTCTGATAGCTTATTTTTCCGTTACAGGTATAACAAAAGATATTTCAGAGCGTATTGCCTCATTAACAGATGCTGATTTGTATGAAATAATTCCTGCTGAATCTTACAGCCCTGAAGACCTTGACTGGCGTAATGAAAACAGCCGTGTTTCAATTGAACGTGAGGATTTGAATGCTCGTCCTGAAATCGCAAGCGGAAAAATTTCACTTGACAGCTATTCAACGGTTTATATCGGTTATCCTATCTGGCGGTTCGACGCCCCGAGAATTATGAGTACATTCGTTGAAAGCTATGATTTTGACGGTAAAACTGTAATTCCGTTCTGTACCTCCAGCAGCAGTCCGATTGGCGAAAGCGGTACTAATCTGGAATTTGTCGCACAAGGCGGAAACTGGCTTGAGGGCGGAAGAATTGATTCTGCCATTACAGACGATGAACTTCAGGAATGGATAAATAATATGAAGTAAAAAAATTAATAAAAATCTCTCCTGATTAATTTCGGGAGAGATTTTTTTACAATATAATTCAGATATATAAAAAGTGTGCCGATATTTCAGCACACTCTTATTTTTATCAGAATCTTGATAGAATATCCACTTCTGAACCAATTTATAAGAATTGATAGGGGAGAGTTCACTCTTCGGATATGATTTTCTTGGTATTGGCAACAATCTGAGCAAGCGTAGTCTTTTTCAGCTCGTTTTCGAGAGCTGTCTGAGCTGCTTCGAGTCTGTCGTCCATGATTTTGTGAATATTCCGTCCTACAGGACATTTTATATTTGGATTTTCATGGAAACGAAACAGTCCGTCATCTTTTGTGCAGTCAACAGCATTATAAATATCATACAATGTTATTTCGTCAGGAGCTTTCGCAAGGTTTGTGCCTCCGCTTCCCTGACGGGTTCTGACTATTCCTGCATCACGAAGCTGGCCAAGGACATTTCGGACTATCACTGCATTTACACCGGTACTGCCGGAAAGAAATTCGCTTGTGACTTTTATCTCACTGCCGAAAACCTCAATGCAGGTAAGAATATGAACTGCTACTGTAAATTTACTTGTTATTTGCATAAACTGTCATCTCACTTTTATATTTATTCTGTTATCACCATTGTTGATGAGTGAACATTTTAGATTTTCTTTTAGTAGTATAACATAAAAATGATGTTTTGTAAAGTTGTAATATTATTGATTTTAGCTTTTTGTAAAAAAAAATAGCCCTGAAAGAGCTCTTTTTCAGAGAAGTTCCAGGGCTTATGAGTTATTTTGTTGTGGAGAGTTCAGCATATTTTGAAAGGATAAAAGAAGCATCGGAAGAATCAATCATACCATTATTGTCCCAATCAGCAAGACTACTGCTCAGATATGTTGTTCCGCCTGTGGAAAGAGAGGAATATGCCTGTAATACAAGCGACGCATCACTTGCATCAATCTTTCCGTCGCAGTTTACATCGCCTTTCTGCACTTCTTTGTCATAGTTTTCACCTATGAAATATTTTGGCTTGTTACCCTCAAATGAAATCATAACACTGTCATTTGTAAAGATGCCCTCGTCCTGTACATTATAATTCGCATTTACAAGCAGACCGTTTTCATCACGCTGAATATCTGATGTTTTAAGTGAACACTGTACGCCGTTTGTACCGCTTACAATGATTCCTCTGTCAGTCTGAACCGCTTTGAAATCACCGTCTGTTGTTCCTGAGAAATCATATCTGTAATGCGGAGCAAAGCTGTAGCTTCCCTCTTCAAAAACGAGAGTAACATCATATGACGTTTCGCCGAGTGTATCGAAACCAAATTCATCTGCATTTTTGAATACGTTATCTACTGAGAACCTGTACCAATAGGCTAAAAACGTTTTAATAGAGTATGAAGATGTGAAA
>CAMWYX010000066.1 GCA_947178575.1 uncultured Ruminococcus sp.
TTTTGTAGATTTTGCAGTAGTCTTTGTTTCTGATTCTTTTGTGGATTTTGCAGTGGTCTTTGTTTCTGATTCTTTTGTGGATTTTGCAGTGGTCTTTGTTTCTGATTCTTTTGTAGATTTTGCAGTAGTCTTTGTTTCTGATTCTTTTGTAGATTTTGCAGTAGTTTTTGTTTCGGATTCTTTTGTAGATTTTACTGTAGATTTTGTTATAGTTTCTGTGGTGGATTTTTCTGTATTTGAAATTTCGGAATATCCGGAATAATTTTCCTCTGTTCCGCATGAACATAACATCACTACGGCAGAGAGTAAAATAAGCAATTTTTTCATAAAATGTCCTTTCGTGCGGAAAAATGTCAAATCACACACTATATATTATTACTTATTTCCGCCGGTTTGTCAAGTGAAATTTCAGGGAATCGCCACGTATGCACTGTAATGTGTATACATGAATATTATTTTTGTTCAGATAATACAAAATATCATAAATATGATTGAAAAGTATATATTTTTGGTATTGACTTTGTAACTTAAATATGATATAATAAAAAAAGATAAATAATTATATAATTATTTAAATTTATGATTCCAGAATTTTAACAGGAGCGATTATCTATGAGATTAAAAAAATTTTTAAGCGGACTGACAACTTCTGTTATTTCGCTTGCGGCAGTTGCCGGATTTCATTTCTCCGGCTCGCCTGATGTGAATGCTGTTTCATCGGAATGGAAATTCGATTTCGGCGGAGCAGGTGCGGAAGCCGGATATACAGGAGTTTCCGCTTCCGATGCGTACAGTTCCGCCAAAGGATACGGTTTTTCCGATACTTCATCTGTTGTCAATGTTTCTGCAAAGGGTTCAGGAGCGTATAGTGATGCTGTTCAGTTCAAGCCGGATTCCTCCGGAAATACAGCGTCGGGAAATGTTTTCAGCGTTGACCTCCCGAAAGGTCTGTACGAAATAAAGGTTGTTACCGGAGACTGTTCACGTATTTCCGTGAAAATGGAGGGTATGCTCCAGATGATAAACCTTACGGGAAACAACGCCGAAGAAACTGTTCAAATACCTGTTACCGACGGAAAACTTGAAATTCAGGCAGTTGCGGGACGTTCAGGCACACCGTATTCAATTTCAGCCGTGGAAATAAAACAGCTCAACACAACCGGTGAAATGAAGCCTACTGTGTGGCTCTGCGGAGATTCAACCGTTGCGAATTACTACAATACACCTGATACCGCACAGCACGGCTGGGGTCAGTTCCTCGGGGACTATATTGACCGTAATCAGTGGGAAATACGCAACATGGCGGCTTCCGGTCAGTATGCAAAGGGATTTGTTGACGGCGGTCAGTTCGATGCAATTGAATATTACGGAAAATCAGGAGATATATATATTATCTCAATAGGTATAAACGATACCAATTATTCAAATGCTTCGGAATATAACGCCGTTGTCACCGATATGGTGAAAAAAGCCAAAGCCAAAGGAATGGAAGTTATACTCGTCAAACAGCAGGGCAGACGGAGCGATTTATCAAGAAAACCTCTGCTTTCGGGTCGTTGGTTCGGCGGTGAACTTGATAAAATAGGTGCGGAACAATCGGTCAAGGTTGTGGATTTATTTAATCCGTGGCAGGACTTCGGTCTTTCGGTCGGATTTGACGGAATGGCTTCTTATTATGCGATTCAGGCGGACGGCTCAAATGACGACTTACATCAAAGTATGCTCGGTTCAAAGAAACTTGCGGAGCTTATGTCGGGACTCGTCAATTTCAGCGGTATCGAACCGGAAACATTTGACGAATCCGCATATTATACATTTAAAAATGTAAACAGCGGTCTTTATATGGAAGTCGCCGATGCAAAGGGAGAAAGCGGTGCTAATATCCAGCAGTGGGGAATGGATACTCCGGCAAAGCATAATGTCTGGAGACTTTCATCTGCCGGAAACGGATATTATTTCATATATTCCGCACTCAGCGATGATATTGCCGTTGATGTTGCCGGAAATACAGCAGTCAACGGAAAAAATATCGGTCTTTATACGTTCAACGGCAAGGAAAATCAGCAGTTCAGCTTCACGAAAAATCCGGACGGCTCGTACAAGATACGAACAAAAGTTTCCGGCGGAAAAATGGCTGTCGAGGTCATCAACGCCGAAAAAACAGCAGGTGCAAATATTCAGCAGTGGGAAGTAAACGGAGTAAACTGTCAGGACTGGATAATCGAAAAAGCGGAGCTCCCTGTAATAACAGAGCCTCCCGTGACTAATCCTCCGGTGACACAGCCTCCGGCAACAGAACCGCCGGCTAATATAATGCTCGGTGATTCCAATTGCGACGGTGAAGTTTCAATTGCAGATGCAACGCTGATATTGCAGTATATTGGAAATAAGGATAAATACGTTCTTTCACCGGTTGGTATGATAAACGCTGATGTAACCGGAAACGGCGACGGAATTTCACCGCTTGATGCACTTTTCATACAGCGTGTTGATGCAGGAGTTGAAGAACTTCCGGTTTATGTTCCTCCGGTAACTACTACAGCGGTTACAACTCCGGAAACAGTGACCACAATCGCTGACCCTCACTATTTTGCAGTCGACCAGACATGGGAAAACGGTGTCACAGAAACAATAAACGCCGGATTTACAAAAACAGAAGCAACTCCTTCCGGCGAGAATATCGGATATGTCAATCTTAATAACGAACTCGACAGCAATATAACATTCAGCGTCAGCGTTCCCGAAAAGGGTAATTATATGACTCATATCAGATTCGCCAACGGTTCGGCAAATGACCGTAAAATGAAAGTCTATGTAAACGGAAATACATCTGATTACTGGGTACAGTCATTCACAGGAACGGGTGCGTGGACTGAATGGACAGAATTTGGAATCGTGCTTCCGCTTGATTCCGGAGCAAATACGATACAGTTTGTGTCCGCAACGGCAGAGGGAGGTCCGAATCTTGATTATATCACGCTCACTCTTACCGATGAACCGTATGCCGAAACATATGACCCAAGCAGTGAAAATCCGGAAGTAATCGAAAAACCGGCTGTATACATAGCAGGAGATTCAACAGTCCAGAGTTATCGTGCTCAGTATGCTCCTCAGCAGGGCTGGGGATATTATCTGCAAAGTTATTTCAACGATAATGTAACGGTTGCGAATCATTCAATAGCAGGACGTTCCACAAAGAAATTCTATGACGAGGGTCGCTGGCAGACTATTGTTGACAGTCTCAAGCAGGGCGATTATGTTATGATACAGTTCGCAATAAACGATTCCGGAGCTTCAAACGCCGACCGCTATGCTCCGACCTGCGGAGATGTGAATGCTCCGTCAGCTGGTTCTTATGAATGGTATATGACCGAGTTTATAAAGACCGCACAGGAAAAGGGAGCAACTCCGGTTCTTGTAACGACGGTTATCGGCATGAAAGCCTATTCCGGCGGAAAATTCGTGAACAGCTATTCCAACTACTGTGATGCCTGCAAACAGCTTGCTGCAAAATACAGCATTCCGTGCATTGACCTCAATACGCTTATGGTTAATCATTACAATTCAATAGGATACGATGCAGCCAAAAAATATCACCTTATGGGCGTGGTCGAGGGTTCGACGGACGGCACTCACTTCTGCGAGGAAGGTGCGAACGCCGTGGCAAAACTCGTTGCAGATGACATCAGGGCAAAAGGTCTCAAAGGTCTTGCCGAAAACCTGAAATAATGCCGGAATCCATATTTTTGAAAAAATCTGAAAAAATTTTCAAAAACCCCTTGCAATTTCAAAAAGTTTGTGATATAATATTACTGTTGCTTATTTAGATGTTCATTATAAGCTTATTGATTAAGGTAAGGAGGTGCAGCCTGATGGCAAAATGTGATATCTGCGGAAAGGGAGTTACTTTCGGTATCAGAGTTTCCCATTCTCACAGACGTACAAACAGAACATGGAAGCCTAATGTAAAGCGTGTTAAGGCTATCGTCAAGGGTACTCCTTGTCATATCTACGCTTGCTCAAGATGCCTGCGTTCTGGTAAGGTTGAAAGAGCTTAATTTTACATTAAGGAAATCAGGGGCAGTCCGTGCAGGATTGCCCTCTATTTTTATGTATTGCCGATTTTTTATATCTTATTTTCCGTAAAAATGTTAATTTTTGATTTTGGGACTTGAAATATTATTTCGTTTGTAGTATAATAGATATTATCTTATTCTGACGAGGTGATTTTTTTGGCAACGTTTTTTTCATTTTTCAGCCGTGCGCTGATGCTTCTGCTCGTTCTGCCTCTTACAAATTCCGCAAAGGGACTTGTTGCAAGATGGCTCGGCGATGATACCGCCGACAGAGAGGGCAGAATTACTCTCAATCCTATGGCACATCTTGATATTCTCGGTTCTCTTGCAATTCTGCTTTGCGGATTCGGGTGGTCGAAACCAATGCCCATAAATGTGAACCGTATGAGAAATTATCGGCAGGGTGTAATCCTTATTTCTCTTACCGGTCCGGTGGTTCATTTTCTTTCGGCGATAGTCTGCTATAATATCGCTTCCATTCTTTCGTATGTCGTTTCCGGAACAGCCGGAGGTTCGTTGTTCCTGCTTTTTTATATGCTTGCCGGAATAAATGTATGTCTCGGAACGATAAATATTCTCCCTATTCCGCCTATGGACGGATTTAATGTTCTGCATCAGTTCACGGGAGAAAAATTCAACCGCTGGTTTTATTCAAATTACAGAATGATAATGCAGGCTTCGCAGATAATATTACTTGTGCTTTTCTTTATGGGAAGATTCACAATGGGACTTCTTGACCCTCTTGGCTGGATTATCAATGCGGTGAGCAGTCTTCTTCAGCTTACGGCTTCATGGGTTCCGCACGTTTTCGGCTGATATGGAGAAGATAACATATAAGCTGGATATTTTTGAAGGTCCTCTCGATGTTCTGCTGAATCTGATACAGAAACACCGCCTTGATATATACGATATTGAAATATCAAAACTTCTTGAACAGTATCTCGTTTTTATGGAGGACGCACAGCGTCAGAACCTCGAACTTGCAGGGGAATTTCTTGAAATGGCTGCACGTCTTGTATATATAAAGACTGTTGCACTTCTTCCGAAGCCGGAGGAAGCCGAACATCTGAAAAAAGAACTGGAGGGCGAACTCATTGAACTTTCAATGTGCCGGCTTGCCTCCCGTGAACTCGCAGGACGTTTCGTCGGCGGAGATATTTTTGTGCGGAATCAGATGAAAACAGGTATCGACAAGACGTACAGACTTGTTCATGATTCGTCGGTTCTGGCAGAGGCTTATCACGGAATATCCCCGAAACGGGCAAAGTCTGAAATAAATATAGAAAACAAAATAAATTCCGTTGTCAAAAGAAAAATCGTTCCTGTACTCACGAAAGCGGTTCATATTCTCCGTGAACTCTATTCAACGGGCGAAGTTCCGATGGACAGGCTTTACGACGGAGTGACAGACCGTTCGGCACGTGTTGCGACGTTTCTCGCCGTGCTGGAGCTTACACGTTTCGGACGCATAACCATAAGCGATGATAATACTCTCATCTTATTTAACGGCGGATATGCAGGGGAGGAGCGGAAAAAGTGGAAATCAAAGAAAAACTCGGAGCAATAGAAGCCGTTCTCTTTGCAGGCGGTGAGCCGGTGGAAATATGCAGACTTTCAGAGGCAGCCGGAGTTGATTCGGGAAATATTCCGTCTATGATAAATCTGCTTAACGAAAGATATGACGATTACGGAAGCGGAATATGTATAAAAAAACTTGATTCAAGTTATCAGATGTGCACACGTGAAAAATATGCTCCGCAGATACGCACTGCTCTTGAAAGAAAAAAAGATACTCCCTTATCGCCGGCAGCACTTGAGGTATTGACTATAATCGCCTATAATCAGCCTGTTTCAAAGGGATTTATTGAGAATGTCCGAGGTGTTGACAGTTCAACGGTAGTAAATAATCTTGCTGAAAAGGGACTTATAGAAGAAGCCGGCAGACTTGATGTCCCCGGAAAGCCTGTAATATACCGGACAACTGCTGTTTTTCTCAGAAGTTTCGGCATGAGTTCTCTTTCTGAACTCCCTCCGCTGACAAAGTTCCGGAGCAGTGAACAGCTTGAATTTGAATCCTACTGAGAAAGGCAGGGCAGGAATGTTAATATTTAAGATAATATTGTGGGTGATTCTTGCTGTTCTGGGAATTATTCTGCTTTTACTTCTTCTTCCTGTATCGGTACGTCTCAGCTATATTGACAAAAAATTTTCATACAGCGTGAATTATAGTTTTTTCAGAATATTCGGTTCGGACGGAGAAGGAATGATTTCACGGTTCAGGCACAGAAAAAAAAATAAAAATTCAGAAAATAAAAATACTGAAGATAAAGATATTTTTATCAATGACGAAAATAATAAAGATAAAAAAACTGATAAAATTTCAGAAGAATATGAAAATCCAGATTATAAAATTCCTGAAAAAGAAAAGAAAACAGTATGCGAA
>CAMWYX010000067.1 GCA_947178575.1 uncultured Ruminococcus sp.
TTTTCATGCTGTGAAATCAAGATAGGCTTAAGTTAATTTTCATTGTGTCAGTACAGTAGTTATTATGAATATCAAAGAATTGAGAAAATACTGGGAAGCCGAAGAACATAATGCTCAGATGAAAGGCTGGAATTTTCATCATATTGATGGAAGATTTTATTCAGATGAAGATGGTCTTACATGGGATTTAAGTGAGGTTATTCATCGTTATAATTGTCCGAGCAACCGTATTTTGGATATAGATACAGGCGGTGGTGAGTTTCTTCTTTCACTTAATCACCCTTTTTCATTGACAAGTGCCACTGAGGGTTATCCTCCAAATGTTGCGCTTTGTAAAGAGGAACTTTGTAAACTTAGCATTGACTTTCATGAAATGACAGACTATACAAAAATGCCTTTTGCAGATGGTCAGTTTGATATAGTAATCAATCGTCATGGAAACTACAATGCAAATGAAATATTTCGCATCTTAAAGCCAAACGGATTGTTTATTACACAACAGGTCGGCGAATACAATGACCGGGAACTTGTCAAAAGGTTACTTCCGAATGCTAAGAAAAGATTTACTGGACATAATCTTAAAAAACAGTCTGAAATATTTCGCAATGCCGGTTTTGAAATCTTAGAACAAAATGAAGTCTATCGCCCTATAAAATTCTATGATACTGGTGCTCTTGTCTGGTTTGCTAAAGTTATAGAGTGGGAATTTGTAGACTTCAGTGTCAGCAAATGCTTGGATAACTTGATTTCTGTTGAACAGGAGATAATCCAAAAGGGATTTATAAGTGGTAGAATTCATCGCTTTTACTTTGTGGCAAAGAGATAAATTCTGATTTATGCAAATAAACAAATAATTAAAATAAGCCCGAAAGCAGTTCAAAAACTACTTTCGGGCATTACTTCTGTATACGTATTCGTCTTACCGAGAGTGCTGATTTTTTTCCGTCCTATAACATAATTCTGATTTTACAAGAAAGTGATGATTCCAATGAAGAATGAATATTATCACCATATCAGCGTAAAATAAATACACATATGAAAACACAGATTTTTCAGGAGGAATTTATTATGATGTATGGTCTTACGCCTTTTTCCAGAAATACGTTCAGCCTTTTCAATGCACTCGATGAAATGGATAAGGATTTTTTCGGCGGAAGTATGCCGATGAACTCATGCCGTACCGATATACGTGACGAGGGCGAAAAATATATTATGGAATCCGAACTCGCCGGATTTGAAAAAGATGATATAAAACTTGACATCAACGGCGATTATCTCGTGATTTCGGCAGAACACAAATCAGAATCCGCCGATAACGATAACAAAGATAACAGTAATAATCACCGATATATCCGCCGTGAGCGAATTTACGGCTCGTACAGAAGAAGTTTCGGAATCTCCGATGTTGATGCGGAATCAATAACCGCCGAATATAAAAACGGACTTCTTAAAATAGAACTTCCCAAAAAGAAACCCCAAGAACCCGTCGCAAAAAGACTGGAAATAAAATAACAAATCATTCAGCCGTTATATCCGAAAATTTTCCCCGGATTGCCTTAACAAGGCTTTTCGGGGAAAGCCTTATCTGTGTGCCGATACGTCCGCCGCTTATATAGAATAATTCCAGATTTTCAGCGGATTCATGAATCACTGTCATGAATTGTTTTTTCATTCCTATGGGAGTACAGCCGCCGCGGACATATCCGGTAACTTTTGTAATGTCTTTTACGTGAAGCAGTTCGACGGATTTTTCACCTACGCTTTTTGCAGCTTTTTTCAGGTCAAGCTCCATAGCAACCGGAAGCAGAAAACAATAGTATGTCCCTGATTTGCCCTGTGCTATGAGCGTCTTGAAAGTTTCATCAAGTGGCTGATTAAGTTTTTCAGCAACGTGAATCCCGTCGATAAATTCGCTGCATTCGTAAACCTGAATAGTATATGCTATTTTTGATTTGTCAAGAAATCGCATTGCATTTGTTTTGAGTTCCTTAGGCATTTCCGGT
Source organism: uncultured Ruminococcus sp. (assembly GCA_947178575.1). Taxonomy (GTDB): domain Bacteria; phylum Bacillota; class Clostridia; order Oscillospirales; family Ruminococcaceae; genus Ruminococcus. Next base: position 2,004 of record CAMWYX010000067.1, read on the forward strand.
CACCTCTGACGATTGTTTTTTGCTGTAGATACAGCCACAGTAATTCTGACGATATAAATTATACTTCGCCGAAAGCTGAATTGAATGCTTATAGCCGTCATGCTTCTTGAAATCCGAAAAAAGATAAGGAACACCATATTCCGCCGAAAGTCCGCCTCCGCACTTGTTTATAAATTCACAGTCTTTGTGCGGACTTATTGTTAAAGTTGTCGTGAAATAATCCGCATTGATTCTGACGGCAAGTTCTGCGGTTTTTCTGAGACGATAAGCAATACATTTCTGACATCGCAGACCTCTTTCCGGAAGATTTTCCAACCCCTGAGCGAGTTCGTAAAACGGTGCGGAATCATAATCCTCATCAATCATATTCACATTCAGAGAGAGTTCAGATATAAGCCTTTTAAGTTCGGATTTTCTGAACTCATATTCTTTTTCCGGTGCAATGTTCGGATTGCAGAAATATACTGTAATATCAAAATAGTCATAAAGATACATAAGAGTATGACTACTGCACGGAGCACAGCAGGCATGAAGCAGAAGTGACGGTTTTAAGCCGGATTTTTTCAGTTCCGCAAGTTTTTCGTCAAGGATTTTTCCGTAATTTACTTTCTGCATTATTTTCCCTCAAGATTTTTAAGTGCACGCATTTCTTCCTTGTTCAGTCTGATTTCTGCATCTTTGAGCAGTTTTATTTCACTGCGGTCATAAGTCACCGGAACTTCCGATTTATCTGTTTTAATCCGGAGCTTGCCGGTAATAAGATTTGAATCTATCACTTTTCCCTTTTCGCCGTCCGGAGTTACAACAAGAGCTCCGACTTTCGGCGTGATTTTAAGAAGCGACTCATAAGCAGGCTGTTCATTTTTGAGACAGCACATAAGCCTTCCGCACGTACCGGAAATTTTTGTGGGATTAAGTGACAGTCCCTGTTCCTTAGCCATTTTTATCGAAACCGGATTGAAATCGCTCATATGAGCTTTACAGCAAAATTCCCGTCCGCATATTCCGAGACCGCCCAGAACTTTTGCCTCATCACGTACACCAATCTGACGGAGTTCGATTCTTGTGCGGAAAACGGCGGCGAGGTCTTTTACGAGTTCTCGGAAATCGATACGGGTTTCAGCGGTAAAGTAAAACATCAGCTTATTGTTGTCAAAAGTAGATTCCACTTCAACGAGATTCATTTTTAATCTCCGCTGTCTGATTTTCTCCTCGCAGACTTTGAATGCTTCTTTTTCACGGAGTTTATTTTTTTCCATATTTTTTAAATCTTCCTCATCGGCTTTGCGGATTATAGATTTAAGCGGAACATTGACTGCATTGTCGTCAACGTCACGGTTGGCGATTGCAATTTCACCGCATTCAATTCCACGGGCTGTTTCAACAACAGCGTAATCCCCGATATTAAAATTTATACCGTTAGGTGAAAAGTAATATATTTTTCCTACTTTTTTGAAACGTATTCCGACTATTTCTTTCATAAGAAAACCTCTCTTTCTGATTAATATTCTGATATTCTAACAATCGAGTATTGTCATTATTTCCGCACACAGACCCGAAAATACAAGCGGTGCACTTACATTGGAATCAACAGCTTTCCACGCTTTTTCGATAGTATCATGAACGCTTATCGCCTGATATACGGTCATTATTCCGGACAATTCCTGTGCTGCTCCACGGAAACAGCTGATAGTTCTTGCATTTTCGTCACGTGAAAGAATTGCACAGTCACGTATAAGCTTGTCCAGCATAGAAAGAACCTCACGTATATCACTGCGACTGCTTCCCACAGAATAAAGTGCGGAATTAAGTCCGTATTCGTCCTTTCTTATTATACTATCTGAAATACGTTTTGTCAAATCAACCTGTTTTTTCAGTTCACCGTCAAGTATGTAATCCGTACATCTGCCGATATTTCCGTGAAAACAGGCGGTAGCGGAATTTATTTCCTCCGTATTGTAACCGCTTTCGGAAAGCGATTGTACAGCCTCATCTGTTGTGCAGGTACTCACACCAAGACATATACAGCGTGAAATAATTGTCGGAAGAAATTCGTTGCGTGATTCCGCAGTAAATATAAAATATGCATATTCCGGCGGTTCTTCGATAAGTTTAAGAAGTGTATTCTGTGTCTGTGTACTCATATTCCGGCAGTCACGGAAGATATATACTTTCCGTGCGGTATCGTTATTTGGTTTTATTCCGGAATCTGCAATTACAGAGCGTGCAGTCCTCACAGAATAGCTTTCGAGCTTTCCCTCAGTGGGAACATACATCACATCGGGGTGAATCCCTGCTCCGGTATTACGGCATGAACTGCACATACCGCACGGCTTTCCGCCGTTTGGAAATTTACAAAGAAGCTGAGAAGTATAATAATCCGCCATGAGCTTCCGTCCGCTTCCCTTTTCTCCGTAGAAAATAACCGAATGTGCCGGTTTATTCCGACGTATCATGTTATGAAGAGTATCAAGAAGATATTTGTTTCCGTAAATTTTTTTCATAGAATCAGCCCCCTTTGAGAGATAGAAATTCCGTATATTTATTTTACCACATTTACAAACGGAATGCCATAGTTTCTGAAAATATTTATGCTGTTTTCATCAATTATTTCTCCGCTTGCGACTATCGGAATCGCCGGCGGACACGGAACACTTACAGCTCCGCATATTCTTCCGGCGGAATATTCCACGGGAATATCCTCGCACGGCGAAAAGACTGCCTGACGTATACTCATTGCTTTCTGCGGAAGTTCCGGAAGAAAATAGCACGATTCACGGGGATGGCGTTCCGCAATATTCAAAGATTTTTCAAGTGCCTGTGCGAGATATTCATAATCATCTTTTATATTTACCGGAGACATAAGCAGAATAAGAGTTCCGCAGTCTGAATATTCACATTCAACGCCGTTTTTCCTCAGAATATCAGCAAGTTCGTTGCCGTCTAATCCGCTTTCGTCAGCCTTTATGGAGATATGAAACGGTTCGCCGGAAGAAAATACAAGCCGTCCGGAAAATCTTTCACGGAAATTTCTGAGAAACCGGAGATTATTTTCAATATCCTGACGTATATTTTCGGATATGTACCGGACACATAAATCAAGAGATGCCATGATAAGATATGACGGACTCGTAGAACCGAAAATTCCCATACACTTCCGCAGAACATGAGCATATTTTTCCCGTGAAGTATGCAGAACAGCAGAGCCTGTAAGTGCAGGAAGCATTTTATGTGCGGAATCACAGCATATATCAGCCCCGAGAGCCATAGGGTGAATGCTTTCCGGAAAGAAATTAAGATGTGCACCATGAGCATTATCAACTAAAAGAGGAGCATTATAACGATGACATATTTCGGAAAGCCTTTTAATATCTGCAATTCTGCCGGTATAGTCGGGAGATGTGACGTAAAGGCATGAATCCGGATTTTCAGAAAGTGCCTTTTCAACGTCATTCATTCTGATTTTTCCGGATAATATTCCGTCGGTATATTCCGGCATTATCCAGATTACATCAAGGTCAAGAAGTGCCACGGCATTCAGAAAAGCTCTGTGAACATTGCGGACTGCGATAATTTTTCTGTTTTCATATTTCATAGCGGAAAGCATCGCCTGAATACAAAGGGTTGAACCTCCTGCGGAGTAAAAACTTGCATACGTTCCGTAGAGTTCGGCGATATTTTTTTCGCTTTCAGATATAATTCCCCGAGCTTCAAAAAGACTGTCCGCACCGTTTATTTCGGTGATGTCGAATGTTGTAAGAAGTTCATTTCCGTCGGATATATTCCTGCCCTTATGTCCCGGCATATGACACCGGAGAATATCGGAACTGCTGTAATTTTTCAGAAAATCGTATATAGGTGTATTCATTTTTTCTCTCCTCAGAATATATATTTCATATAATCAAAAATTTTTTTCCTTGCCCGTATTATCATGGCGGATACTGCCTGCGGAGTAACATTTTTCATTTCAGCTATTTCGCATACATTCATATCCTTGAAATAGTATAGCACAATTATTTCCTTTTGTCTGCGGGTAAGCTCATTTTTAATTATATTTAACAAAATTTTGCGTAATTTTGAGCCCTCGTGTTTCTCTCCGAGAAGCCGTCTTATATTATCGTCATATTTTCCTGTGCTTGTATCGCTGTAACTACTGCGTCTTGCCAATTATATCCCGCCTTTCCATTTAAGATAGCAGGTCAGACGATTTATTATTTCGTTCATATAAGCATATTCCTCATACAGAACACGTATTCTGCGTTCGAGGTTGAGTTCATCTATTTTACAGAACTGATTTTTTTCTTCGAGCTGTTTTTTCTGATGTTTGAGTTCTTTTATACGGTTGATTGCAAGTTCACAGCTTTTGGTATAATTTTCTATCATTTTTTTCATGGACGCACTCCTTTGTGATTTGTTGATTTTTAAGAAACAAAGCAAATCGTTTAGTAGACTTTTATTCTACAATTATTGTAGAATTTTTTTCAGCAATTGTCAAT
>CAMWYX010000068.1 GCA_947178575.1 uncultured Ruminococcus sp.
AAATTAAAAGTAGCGTTGTGGACTTAACAGTCCTATACAGTAGTGGCGAAGTGGATACGCCTGTAAGAATAAGGGCTGCCTGATTTTTCAGGCGGAAACTTAATTACCAATCTTCTTACGAAGCCCCCTCCTCTATAGGTGGAGGAGAGTTCACCTGCTTTCTGAAAAAAATATTGCCGTGACTTTTCCGCCGGATTCCGTGTTTGATATATCAACAGTTCCTCCGCATTTTTCACATATGATTTTGCATATATAAAGCCCCAGCCCGAAATGACTTGTATTCTGTTCCTTATCGTCACGGTAAAAAGGTTGTTTGGCGAGTTTAAGAGAAGTTTCTGAAAATCCTTTTCCGTCGTCACATACGGATATTTCAATCCGATTTTCATTCACCGAAACATCTGATTTTATTTCGCTTTCTGCGTATCTCTGTGCATTTGATATGATATTCTCATAGACTTCCATAACAAGAGAATAATCAATAAATAAATTTTTTGTATCGCTGTTAAAATCAAGCGTGAATTTTTTATCCTTACAGATATATTTTCCGCTTTCCGAAAAATTTTCTTCAAGCTTATACGCCGGAAATGCCGAAATATCAGGAACAATATCTTCCAGTTTATGAAGTGCGCTCATCTTGTACGTATAATTTTCAAGCCGGTTTATCTGACTGTCCATTTTTGAAAGAATTTCGTTTATTTTATCCTCCGATATGTCACCTATATATTTCCGCATGAAATCATTATATCCCCTCAGAACCGTAAGCGGAGTACGCAAATCATGAGAAAACGCCGAATTAAGCCGTTTGCGTTCTTCCAGAGAATGCCACATCTCACGGTTGTTTTCGTCAAGTGACTGACGCATATCATCAAAGGCGGTGCAGAGCTTTCCGAGTTCATTCTGTTTCTGATATTCTATTTTAAACTCAAGCTGATTTTCCGAAATTTTCTGCGATGCATCAAGAAGAATCCGGATAGGTTTTTGCAGTTCACGCCTGTAAAAAACTATGCCTGTAACTGCTACGCATGATATTATCCATAACGGCACTAATATAAACTGTGCATAACTGATTATACAATACATTATCATATATTTTCTTTCGGCGAGTGGTCTGTTATCGGTAATGAGGTATTTTGAATTAATATTTTGTTCATCATCAATAAATATTTTCACATCGTCATCACTATGATAAAAAAGCTTTACATCTGAATGAATACCTCTGTAATATTCCTGCAAATCGTTTGTGACAAACCCTATAGCCATTGAACCGGCAAAAGCAATAAAAAAACAAACTGTCAGATAAACAGAAAAACTCCATTTCAATGATATATATCTTCTTTTCATTTTACCCATTTGTAGCCAATTCCCCATACTGTTTCAATGTGATTCGCCTCGTCTGCAAGTTTGGCACGTATCTTTCGGATATGCTCTGCCACTACGCTTGAATTTCCCTCCGCATCGTACCCCCATATTTTTTCATATATTCTTTCTTTATCGAATACCTGCCCCATATTCACGGAAAGAAGTTCAATTATTTCAAATTCCTTTTTGGCGAATCTGATTTTAATTCCGTTCACCGATACTGTTTTAGCGGAATAATCTATGCTGATTCCGCCGAAAAACCGCACGTTTGATAAAGATTCCGAACGGCGTTCACGGCGGATATGTGCCATAACTCTTGCACCGAGCTCGTCAATCGAAAACGGCTTGATAATATAATCGTCACCGCCGGAAGCGAAACCTTTTATTTTGTCGCAGTCCTCAACTCTTGCCGTAAGAAAAAGAATCGGACACGAAACATAGTCACGTATTTCCCGACATACCGAAATGCCGTCCATATCCGGCATATTTATATCAAGCAGAATTATATCGGGATTATTCCGGATTTTTTCCAGAACCGCAAGACCGTTTTCCGCCGTAATAACTTCATATCCGTTTATTTCAAAATAATCTTTCAGCAGACTGAGAACATCGGGTTCGTCATCTGCTATAAGTATTCTATACATTGCAAATTCACCTCATAAATATTATAACACGTAAATTTCAAGTTTTTATCAATTTTTTATAAATTTATAAAATTAAAAATATAAAAAATATCAAAAAAGAACCTGTGTTGCGTGCACAGGTTCTAATTTTTTTATGTTATCGAATCTATAATTTTCAATGTCAGTTCATATCTGTCCCAGTCCTCATAACAGCCGGCGACCACTGATATATACGTTTTACCGTTTATTTCAAATGCCGATATAAGACAGTTTCCGGCATTAAGCGTTGTGCCCGTCTTGACCCCGATTGCATTTTCCCTGTAGTAATCACTGTACGGATTAAGCAATAGATTTGAATTTGTCCACTCGTACACTTCACCCGAAATAAACGGTATACGTACATTCTGCATACCGACAACATTCCTGATATAAGGATTTTTCAGCACATAATCGGCTAAAATTACCAAATCCGAAACCGTAGTATAATGATTATCATTGTCCCAGCCGTCGGGATTTGCAAAATTACTGTTTGTCATTCCTATATTTCCGGCGAACTCATTCATAAGACGGCAGAAATAATTTACCGCATCAGTATCCGATAAATCGTTATCCGGATTCAGTTTCCGTGCCGACGATACCGCTATGGTATACGCCGCATCGTTTCCTGATGCCATAAGCATACCTGTTACAAAATCTCCCAGTGATGCGGTGCTTCCGTATTGCAGACCGCACAGACTTGAATACGGCTGGACAAAAGCCTGTTCAGAACCGACAGTCAGAATCTCATCGGTGCTTAGATACTCCAGAGCAACGGAAGATGTCAGAAGCTTTGTAAGACTTGCCGGTGCTATCCTCTCATCTGTGTTATAACTGTAAAGAAACTGTTTGTCCTCAACACAGTAAAGTGCAGCCGATTTACAATAGGGAGTATCTATATACGGAATCATAGCTATCTGAGTAGTAACGGCAGGCGTTGTATATATTTCCGATACCAAAGCTGTTACGGTCTCCGAAAGAACCGGAGATGTACGTACAGAATCCGTTTCAGACTGAAATTCCGGTTCTGATTCGCTTTGTTCATTCTGGGAATGTTGTATTTTCTTCTGATAAGAAATAGTTATCGCAGATGCCAGAAACAAGCCCACAATAAAAATCAATATCTCTATAAGCCGTATTATTTTCAATTTATTATTCTGTTTACTACTCATTTAACCATTCCTTTTATCAAAATCACGCTGTTTTAATTTACAAACGGCTGTTTTCCTGATTTTCAAGTTTCCATATTGATTTTCTGCGTCTGAAATAAAGACAGACGGCAGTACCGAAAATTGCAATTACAAAAAAGAACAATGCCGCTCCTGAACCTTTTTCAGTTCCAAATAATGCAGAAAGCACAGAATTTTTCTGCTGCGACATAAATGGTTCAAAAATATAATCAACAGCGAATCCGCCGAGAAAATATCCTACAGGAATCGTGAAAAACTGAAAGGAATTTCTCACAGAATAAATTCTTCCCTGCATATTTTCGGGTATTTTCAGTCTCATAACCGCGCTGAGATTGGCATTCATAACAGGAATCACAATCCAGCCGAGGAATCCGGCGATACTCCACACAAAGACATTCTGTCCGAATGCAAGCAGAATATTTTCTGTACTTATCGAAAACAAAAGGCAGTTGCAGATTACTTTTATCCTGCTTTTCGGTGCTTTGCTGACAGATGCGATAATACTTCCGATAAGCGTTGAAATACCGATAACTGTATTCACAATTCCCATGACTCTTTCATTTCCGCCGTTTCTTGAAAGCATTATAGTAGGAAATGCGGCATCATACATAGATGCAGCAAGATTGACTGACGAAAGGAACATAATCAGGCTGAAAATTCCGCGTTCTTTTCTGAGCTATTCAATTCCGCTCTTTACAGAACTCATAAAGCTTTCATTCTTAACAAGACCAGTATCATCAGACGGAATTTTTATAAAAAACACAAGTATCAGAAATGCCGAGAAAAAAGTAAAAAGGTCAAACAATACAACGGCTTTCATTCCGAAAATTCCCATGACGGCTGTCGTAATCACGGGCGTGAGAATTGAATTTGCTGAACCTGAAAGATAGCGCAGTGCGCCTTCTTTCTGATAATATTTCTCCGGCAGAACCTTTGATACAGCGGTTTCTGAAGCCGGCTGCTGGAATGTATTCATAAGTCCGCTGACTGTATTTACAGCGTAGATATGCCATATTTCAAGATTTTCCGTTACCAGAAGCAGAAGCACGGCGATTGTTGACATCGCGGCGATACTATCGCACATGAGCATTGTTTTTTTCTTATCCCACCTGTCGGACAAAGCTCCGGCAAAAATGCTGCAAATCACATACGGAGCATATGAACAGACCATAAGAATCGCTGTTCCGAGTGCAGAGCCGTTATGCTGATATGACCATATCACAAGTGCATATGACGTCATGGAACTTCCGAGAGCCGAAAATGACTGGCTGAGCCAGAGAATGATAAATACACGCATTTCTGAAACTGCGCTTAAAAATTTTTTCATTATACCTTACTCCTAACTGATTTGAATTATTTTTGAAATTATTATTTTCAAAGTCAGAGTGCAAGGCATTCGGGAACAGAAAATTAGAATATATTCATATCCTGTTCTGCTGCCCTGTGCAGTACTGTTCCCTTAACACCTGCACAGAGCTTCAGCAATAATGAGAATCATATTTTTTCCTCCGTTAATGGCTGTTGGATTTGAACTTACTTCATTCTGAAACGCTTGTTCAGATAATCGCTTTCAAAGTCGCTGACTGTCATTGGCTTTGCGAAATAATATCCCTGATAAATATCGCAGCCGTATTCAGCAAGAAATGAAACCTGCTCCTTAAATTCCACACCTTCTGTAATTACTTCCATATCAAGAGACTTTGCAAGTTTAATTATCATCTGGAGTATAATTTTAGATTTTTCGGAATTACCGGTATTTTCGGTTCTCTGCAAGAAACCCATATCAATTTTAAGTACATCAGCTTCGAGTTCCTTGAGCATATTGAGCGACGAATATCCGCTTCCGAAATCATCTATTTCAACTATAAATCCATATTCCCTGAGCCTTGAAATGAGATTTAAATGTTCCCTGTTGTCCATTACGGCAGTTTCTGTTATTTCAAGATGCAGACGTTTCGGGGCGATTTCGTACTGCTCGACAAGAGATGTAATTACCTCGTACACATCAAGCAGATAAAAATCTTTCTGAGAAATATTCACGGAAATATAACTTTTTTTGAATCCCATTTCCGACCATCTCCGGAGATTTTGACAGGCGGTTTCCCACATATAGCGGTCAAGCCGGCTGATAAGACCTGTCTGCTCCAGAATTTTTATAAATCTGTTCGGCGGTATCATTCCGTCTTTCGGGTGAATCCAGCGTACAAGAGCTTCTCCTCCACGTATACTGCCGTCAACCGCAATCTGGGGCTGTATATAAGCACAGAACTGCCCGTCTGAAACAGCTGTTTCAAAATCGCTTATAATTCGGTGGTCTCCGATAAAATCCTCTCGGAGCTGACTTTCATAATATGCGACATGACTTTTAAAACTGTCCTTTATCGTCTTTATTGCAAGATTTGCATGGTCGCACATAACGGAAACACGCAGATTTGTATCGACTATTTCATAGACACCTATGTGAATATGTATCTTGAATTTTGACTGTTCTATAAAATTATCAAGAACCGAAAACTCCCTAAGAAGTTTATCCTCAGAAAATATACTTCTCGGCATAAAAACTGCGAATCTGTCACCTGTAAGACGTGCATATATACAGTTCTTTCCGCCGAAATCAGCTGTTATTCTGCTTATTTCCTTTAAAAGCCTGTCCCCCTCGTCAACGCCGAAAACATCATTTACAAGTTTGAAATTTTTTACATCGAAAACGATTATATTGTATTTTCCGTCCGGATTTTTATTGAGAACAGCTCTCACAACATCATAGAAATATTCCTTATTATAAAGACCTGTCAGCTTATCATGAGTAGCACGGTATCTTTCGGTATTGTATTTGATAAACTCCTCGGTACGGTCGTGAATCAGGAAAAAACAGCCGAGATATTTGGACGCACTGTCATAAATTCTTCTGTATTCAATGTTAAAGTAATGCAGTTCGCCGGAAATACGCCGTTTTGTCTCCCACACCTGAACAGGATTACTCGGGTCAAGGTGTTCAAGCTGCCAGTTTCTGACCTGTTTTTCAAGTGTAAGAACCTGTACCAATAGGCTAAAAACGTTTTAATAGAGTATGAAGATGTGAAA
>CAMWYX010000069.1 GCA_947178575.1 uncultured Ruminococcus sp.
TAGTAGTTGTCGTAATCGGTTTCGTTGTTGTTGATGTAGTAGTTGTTGTAGTCGGCTTTGTTGTCGTTGATGTAGTAGTTGTTGTAGTCGGCTTTGTTGTCGTTGATGTAGTAGTTGTTGTAGTCGGCTTCGTTGTCGTTGATGTAGTCGTTGTCGTAGTCGGCTTTGTTGTTGTTGATGTAGTCGTTGTTGTGGAAGTTGTAGTTGTTGTGGTTGATGTAGTTGTTGTTGTGGAAGTAGTAGTCGTTGTGGGAGGCGGTTCAATTCCGAAATACGCATTATAAATCTCAAAAACATTGAACGGCTTAAAAATAACATCTACAATATCTTTACAATTATTAAAAAATGTGGTATCATTATATGCAGAACTGCTGCTCTGTTCCTCAACGGCTGATACACCGGCTGACGAACCAAGAGAAAAGAACGATACAGACAATGATACTGCCAGTGCAGCTACCCTTCCGGAAAGCTTCATTGGAAGCACCTCTCTTTCAAAGTGGCAAAGCAGACAGCTTTAACTCGTTGTCTGCTTGATAGATTATCTATAAGTAAATTTTGTCCCTGTTTTTCAGTATAACATAAAAGTTACGGAATTACAACAGACTTTCAGCATTTTTCCCTATATTCACACAAACTTTGTCAATTTACACCATTTTTTGGTGTTGAATCACAGCTATTTATACAATATAAGTAAAGAAATGTGATAAAGAATATATTTTAATTAATAAAAAAGGAACGTTCACATGATGAAAGAATTTAAAATTTCAGAAAATGACAGCGGTCAGCGCATTGATAAATTTCTACAGAAAGCAATGCCTGAACTCCCGAAAAGTATGATGTACCGGCTTATCAGAAAAAAAGATATAAAAATAAACGGAAAAAAATGCGAAATATCCGCAAAATTATCCGCCGGAGATATTGTCAGAATATACGCAAAAGACAGTGTTTCAGCGGTTAAAACTCATGATATGAGCTTTCTTGACGCCGATTCAGAACTTGATGTCATTTACGAGGACGAAAATATTATAATCGTGTTCAAACCGCAGGGACTTGATTCACACAGCAACGGTGAAAATACTACAGATACACTTATAAACCGTATCAAGCTGTATCTTTACAATAAGCACGAATTTACTCCGGAAACCGAAAATTCATTTGCTCCTGCACTTTGCAGTCGTCTTGACAGAAATACTTCCGGAATAGTTTCGGCTGCCAAAAATTCAATGGCACTGCGTGAAATGAATGAGGGAATACGTTCCGGATACGTTCATAAAATATATCACTGTATATCGGCAGGCAGACCGCCGGAACAGGAAGACATTCTGACGGCATATCATTACAGGGACACTGGAAGGAACATTGTCCGCATAAGTGACAAACCGCTTGAAAATTATCGTATGATACGTACAGGATATAAAATTATCGGCGAAAAAAACGGTCTGTATCTTCTTGAAATAAGACTTTTCACCGGCAGAACTCATCAGATACGTGCACATCTTGCACATATCGGCTGTCCGGTTCTCGGCGACGGAAAATACGGAAATATATCGGCAAACAAGCGTTACGGAATATTCCGGCAGAAACTTTGTGCCGTCCGTCTGGAATTTGATTTCCCCGAAAATTCTCCCCTTTCCTATCTGAACAAAATAAATATATGCCACGAACAAGAAAAATCCGGCTTGACTTTTCCGCTGTAAAGTGATATAATAAATCATGATTATTATATATCCTGAAAGGAGTTTTACATATGAAAATACTTGTTGTGGGACTTGGACTTATCGGAGGCTCTATATGCAAGGCACTGAAAAAATATACATCTCATTTTGTTGTAGGCTGTGACCTTAATCATGACATCGAATATTCTGCTTTGAGAGATGTTGCCATAGACAAGGAATTTGACGGCAATTTCACCGGATTTGACCTTGTAATAGTATCGCTTTTTCCTGATTCGGCAGAAAAATATCTCATCGAAAATATAGGCAGATTCGATAAAAGCACACTTATTACAGATGTCTGCGGTATCAAAGGAAGATTCTCGGAAAGAGTAAAAAAACTGACGGCTGATAATAATATGCGTTATGTCGGAATACACCCGATGGCAGGAAAAGAGTTCGGAGGCTATCATAACAGCTCCGCCGACCTTTTCCAGAAAGCCAATTTCATTATTGCTCCGTTTGAGGACAGCGAAGAAAACGATATAGCACTTCTCAAATCTTTGGTACGGGAAATAGGAGCAGGAAAAATCGTTGTGACAACACCTGAAAATCACGATAAGATGATAGCATATACTTCACAGCTTGCACATATTGTTTCAAGTGCATATGTGAAAAGTCCCGAACTTGACCTCGAATGCGGGTTCAGCGGAGGAAGTTTTCAGGATATGACACGCATTGCCACCATGAACGAAAAAATGTGGACTGACCTGTTCATGCAGAACCGTGAAAATCTTCTTTTTGAACTTGAAGTACTTATCAGCAATCTGAATAAATACAGTGAAGCATTGAAAAATGCAGATTCAGATGAAATGCTTAATCTTATTGCGGAGGGACGCCGGCTTAAAGAAGAAAATCTGCGTCATCGTCAGGGACAGCCGAACTGAAAAATCAAGCACATTATTGATATACAAAAAAAAGGCAGTTCACGACTGCCCTTTTTCTTTTTCCTTTGTACTATATTCTTTTGATAAAATATAAATCAGTTTTTTGTTTGGCGGTCTTTTATTGGTTACAGTGTCGTTGAGCATTACACCACGGCTGAATGCAATACTGCACATAACACGGATTGAGCGTTCTACATGTGCGGTTGTTGTATTCATACACTCTGCCACTAACGGATACAAATTAGTCATTATGTGATTAAGAACATTCTTGTTTCTGAGAAACATCGTAATTGAACAGCCGAGATAATAAAATCCCGCCACACTTCTCTTGAAACCCTTTTCAATAAGAAACTCTGACACTTCCGGAATAATCGGCATTTCCTCCTGCGAATAGAAATCATATGATATCATACAGCAAAGTTCTGTTTCCATTACAGGAGCAACAACACATACTACATCATTATATTTTTCTGCTTCCTGAATAAAAGACATTGAATCAATGAACAGGATTACATATATTTTCAGTTCAGGAAATTCACTTTTACATTTTTTTATAAAATCAACAGATTGCTCACTTGGCAGCGATTCAAAATATATAAGTGCATCGTAATATCTGTTATGAAGATTGCACATCAGAGTATCCTTATTATTACCGCAGTATGATGTTTCAAACTGAAAGTGTGACATATACTTTGCAAATCCTGCACCTAATCCGTTGATATAATTTCCAAATAATAGTCTATACATAATACCAAACAGCTTTCTCTGAAATTTTAAAATTATATAAATATCACGCATCATCAGAAATATATGATGCGGTTTTGTCAAATAAATCATTTCTGTCAACTTCACGCAGTGAAACAGCACCGTCCGCCCCCGTTATTATATGGTCTGCAAGAAACACATCAGCATTTTTCAGGGATTCTTTTATCCGGCGAGTTGCAGATATATCAGCAACTGACGGAGCAGACGACTCATTCGGATGACAATGCGATATAAATATATATGATGCATCGTTTTTCAGTGCAAATTCAACAATACTGCGTATGACGATGACAACATCTCTGAATCCGCCTGACGCAAGCACTGTACTTTTAATCAGATAGAACTGCTTATTTACGGCAGTTGCTACAAATACTTCTGTTTTCATACCTTTCATATATGCTGAAAAATATTTCTTGGCATTTTCGGAAGTATTCAGACGGAGTTTAGACACGGAATAAATATCATTCCTTCGGGAAATCTGGGAAATAATTTTTAAAAGAACGGCACTTTGCTCATTTATTCCGCATTCTCTCATAATATAATCTGAATCGCAGTCAACGGCAACATTAAAAGTACCATATGTTTTGTAAATATTTTCGGCAATTTTCTGAACTGATTTCTTTTCTTCTGAATATGATAGAACAAGCATAAGTTTTTCCATATCACTAAGTGAATCAAATCCGTTCTTCAGATACTTTTCTGTTAGTATGCTACATTTATCTTTCATTTATTTATATATTATCATCAATTTAAAAAAAATGAAAACACTGAATCTCTGCCTACAAGAATAAAATCCACCAACTCTATACCAAGCGGAACAAGCTGATTTTTTATCCGATTATACAAAACATCTTCATTACGTTCAGGTATGGCATATTCTCTTTTGCAGTTTATACCGACTATCACCTTACTCCATTCACGGCTTATCATTGTATTTATAATTCTGACATAATCCTCATCTGTAAACGAAAGTGAATTGAACACTATACTGCTCCCATTATCGGGACAAACCATAAGGCATATACAGTCAGGTGTATTTCGGAAATATTTTCGGAAATAAGAAGCACGGTCATCAAGGAGCAGAGATGGATTCGGCATTCCGGCGGAAGCCGAATAACTTCTGCAGACATCTGACATAAAAATTAAAAACTTTGCAGAAACATTGCCTATTCCGTCTATCTTTTTTAACTCTTTTATATCTGCATTCAGGACTCCGTTTATACTTCCGAATGATTCAATCAGTGCATGAGCAATTTCATTTGTATTTTTTCGTGGTATACAGTAAAAAAGCAGCATTTCAAGAATTTCGTGGTCATGAAATGCTTCCGCACCGCCGTCAAGCATTCGTTTTCTCATTCTTTCACGATGATGGTCATGATAACTTTTTACCGTGAACTCCCCCTCCACCTGAAGAATTGCAGGAACTTAACAAAAAGATGACATCTGAAATTTTCCCCTGAAAAATCAGACAGTTTTTATTCTTATTAAACGTATCCGCTTCCCCGTTATGATATAGAACTGTTAAACCCATAACATTACTAAATTTATCATTACTGATTTTATCTTAACTTATCAGGACATACTAATTATATCATAGTCTGCCGGATATGTCAATATTTTTTCAGACGCATTTGCAACCTGATTTTATTTCGTCGCAAAATGAGAATATTCCGCTGAATAATCAGATAAACATAGTGCTTAAGCCTTTTTCACGGGCATAACGTTCGGCTTTTTTACGGTTTACTTGTTTAAGAATACGCAGAACAAGCCTGTGACCTTTTTTGACGATACCGGCATTATAATCAGCGCCTTCAAATTCAGAAATATGGACAGTATCGATACTTTCGCAACCGCAGAAAGCATCGTCACGGACATCTTTTGTCTGTACGCTGATACGCAAATCAGAAAGTTTGCTACAGCCATAAAACGCCCAGCTTCCGATAGATTTTACAGAAGAAGGAATATTTATTTCCTCAAGCGACCTGCACCATGAAAAAGAACTTTCTCCGATTGACACTACCGAATCAGAAATAATCACCTTTTTCAGTGCATGACATTCAGAGAACGCAGCATTTCCGATAGATTCAACCGGTGAAGAAATAACAGCACGGCTTAAATTACGGCACGAAAAGAAGCAGAAATCGCTGATTTTTTTAATCTGTGACGGAAGTATAACTTTATGTATTGAAGTGCATCGTCCGAAAGCACCTCTATTTATACTTTTAAGGGAATTAGGAAAATCCAAATCCCTGAGACGAATACATTTCAGGAAAGCATTTTCGCCGATAGTTTCGAGATTATGTGAAAATACAACTTCCTCAAGATTTATACAATAAGCGAATGCAAATTTATCGATATACTTCACACTATCCGGCAATACAATTTTTTTTGCTGATTCATTGCCTCTGAACGCATATTTTCCGATAGTTGAAATACCGTCCGGTATAGATACGATTTCATTAGTTCCGATATATTTTATGAGAAAAGTACCGTTTTTTCCGATAACCATATTATTTACATCGTCAATTTCAACATTTTCGATATGTTCAATATACTTATCCTCATAGATAGCGTCATACCGTTCACGGCTGACTGATGCGGAATCAGATATATTTTTCTCGTCAGGAATATCGGTTTGAGTCTGCTTCGGAGTATCAATAACACGATATTCCTCGCTTGAAAGCGTAATTTCAGATGTATTACGTGATTTAAGTGACACCTGTGCCTGACTGTTTCTGTTTTCTTTTAAAACAGCCGGTTCAGGATTTTTTTCCTTGATTTCGGCTACAGTTTCCGGAGACTGAGGATTTCTTTCCTTGATTTCGGGTACAGCTTCCGGAGACTGAGGATTT
>CAMWYX010000070.1 GCA_947178575.1 uncultured Ruminococcus sp.
GTGTAATGTTTTGAAAAAGGAATGATGATGTTTTGATTAATATAGTTTCGGCTTCAATATTAAGTGCGGATTTGCTTAATCTTGAATCAGAAATAAAAAAACTTGAAGAAAACAATGTTGACTGGATTCACTTTGATGTCATGGACGGCGTATTCGTTCCGAACATAAGCTATGGAATCCCTGTTCTGGCACAGGTCAGTAAGGTAAGTAAGTGTATGGAGTGCGATGTGCATCTTATGATTACCGACCCTCTTAAATATATCAGACAGTTTGATGAAGCCGGTGCGGATATAATTACTTTCCATATCGAAAGTATAAGCGATACAGTGGAAACTGTTAAAGCTATCCGGCAGACCAAATGTAATGTTGGCATTGCTTTGAAGCCTGATACTCCTGCGGAAGCGGTATTTCCTTATATAAATGAACATCTTACTATGGTACTCGTCATGACAGTTGAACCGGGATTCGGAGGTCAGGCATTTATGGATATGAGTGAAAAAATACGTAAAATTCGCAGATATGCCGATGAACATGGATTCTGTGATTTGCTTATTCAGGTTGACGGCGGCATTGATGAATATACATCCGGAATTGTAAAGTCAGCAGGTGCAAATGTTCTTGTTTCGGGAAGTTATCTGTTTAAAGCTGATGATATGAGTTCTGCTGTAGAAAAGTTGAAGAGATAATATATAATAGTCCGGAGAAATAAAATGAAAAGAAAGAAAATAAAAGGAAGGAAAATCTACAAAACAAAAGAAAGAAACTATTTAGGCAGAAATCCTTTTTCTAAATTTATGTCGGGAGCTCTTACTGTTCTTCTCATAGGCGGTATTGGTTTTCTTGGATATAGTTTAGCAGAGCCTATAATAAATTATACTCGCCATGAAGGTGATGAACCTATTTCAGAACCTTCATGGCGGAATTCAGAAACAACTACAGCGACTTCGACTACAACTGTTTTAGATGTTTCTGCTGTTACTTCTTCGGATACTTCTGTTTCTGTTGTTTCTTAATTGATTTGTTGATAAGTGAATTTCAGTAGTTTTGTGATTAAGTAAATTATATTTCGGTTATGGTAAATCGGAGAACGGAGAAAATATGATGGATAATTTTAAAGTATCTCTGCAAAAGGTAATAGATGAATTTAAACTTGAAGTTATATATATTCATAAAGATGCAGAGGATATTATGATTGATGAGACTGAAGTAAACCGTCCAGGTTTACAGCTTATGGGATTTTATGAATATTTTAATCCTGAGCGTATTCAGATAATAGGCAAGGTTGAGTTTGCATATCTTTCAACTATTGATGAAAAAACAAGATACGAAGGACTTCAGCTTCTTTTTTCTCAGCGTTTGCCTGCTCTTATTATAACACGTGAACTTCCTTATTTTGCGGAAATGCTGGAGCTTGCAAAAGAATATGAAGTTCCTCTTCTTAGAAGTAAGGAAAGTACATCAAATTTCATGTCCGGACTTATTGCTTTTCTTAATCTTAATCTTGCTCCGAGAGTTACACGTCACGGTGTACTTATTGAGATATATGGTGAGGGAGTATTTATCACAGGAGAAAGTGGTGTCGGAAAGAGCGAGACTGCTATTGAACTTGTTAAAAGAGGTCATCGTCTTGTTGCAGATGATGCCGTTGAAATACGCAAAGTTTCAAATACCAGTCTTGTTGGCAGTTCTCCGGATAATATCAGACATTTCCTTGAACTCAGAGGAATTGGAATTATTAATGCACGTCGTCTGTTTGGTATCGGTGCTGTTAAGATGACAGAAACTCTTGACCTTGTTGTTGAACTTGAACAGTGGGATTCCGAAAAGATATATGACAGGATGGGGGTAGATACTGAATACGTTACACTTCTTGGTGTAAAGATTCCCGCTCTTACTATTCCTGTTAAGCCCGGACGTAATCTTGCCGTTATACTTGAGGTTGCTGCAATGAATAACAGACAAAAGAAAATGGGTTATAATGCGGCGGCAGAACTTCTTAATAGACTTGGTATGCAGTCCGACCCGAAAGAAACTGTAAGAGATTACGAAACTTTTTGATTTAAGGAGATTATATGATAAGCATTGAAAAATTATCTGAAATTTGTAAAAAATTTCAATGTGTTCTCAATCTTGACTGTTTACTGAAGGATTATACTACATTTAAGATTGGTGGAAAATGCGATGTACTGATTGACGTAAATTCGGCAGAATCAACAAAACAAATTCTGTCTTATTTAAAATCAGAAGATATAAGATATGCTGTTATCGGTCGTGGAAGTAATATTATAGCTTCTGATAATGGTTTCGATGGTGTTATTCTGCATTTTGGAAATAGTATAGCTGATATTTCCGTTGATGGTACATATATTAAAGCCGGAGCAGGAGCATCTTTAGCATCAGTATGTATCGAAGCACAGAAAAACGGACTGACAGGAATGGAAAATCTTTATGGAATCCCAGGGACTGTCGGAGGCGGTCTTTATATGAATGCTGGAGCATATGGGTGTGAAATGAAAGATGTTGTTTCATCTGCTGAATATATAGATGAAAATATTGAATTATGTACTGTTTCAGTAGAAAATATGGGTTTATCATATCGTCACAGTGTCTTTTCAGAAAACAACAGTATTATTACATCTGTGGTTTTTGATTTGAAAAAAGGAAATTCGGATACTATAAAGGAAGCAATGACAGAATGTATGAAAAAGCGTATATCTAAACAGCCTTTGGAATATCCAAGTGCCGGAAGCACTTTCAAGAGACCGGTCGGAAGCTATGCTTCTCTTTTAATAGAACAGTGCGGATTGAAAGGAATGTCGGTAGGCGGTGCTAAAATAAGTGAAAAGCATAGTGGATTCGTTATAAATACGGGTTCGGCAACTTGCAGCGACGTTATTGAACTCTGTGAAAATGTAAAAAATATTGTCAGAGAAAAAAAAGGCTATATACTGGAACTCGAGCCTGTTATTCTGAAATAGGAGTGTTATATGAAGTTGCTTATTGTTACAGGAATGTCAGGTTCCGGAAAATCCAGTGTTATGGACGTAATGGAAGATATAGGATTTTATTGTATAGATAATATTCCACCGAAACTGATACCGCAGTTTGTTGACCTTTGCCGGAAATCCGAAACAGGTCTTTCAAAGATTGCAGTCGCTGTAGATATACGTACAGGTGATATGTTTGCCGAAATTTTTCGTTCATGGCAGTATCTTAAATCGGAAGATGATGTAGAAGTTAAGGTTTTGTTCGTGGAGGCAAATGATGAGGTTATAATAAAACGTTATAAAGAAACACGTCGGAAACATCCGCTTGATGAAAAATTTAATGGAAATATTCATGATGCAATAAGATATGAAAGAAATCAATTATATCAGTTGAAAGAAATAGCCGACTATTATATCGAGACTTCCGATTATTCAGCATCAAATCTGAAAGACCAAATCAAACAGCTGTTTCTTGAAAATACAGCTGATTCCCTTGCAATAAAAATTATGTCATTCGGGTTTAAATATGGTATATCTACAGAAGCAGACCTTGTATTTGATGTAAGATGTCTTCCTAATCCGTATTATAGTGAAAATCTTAAGTTGCATACCGGACTTGAAAAATGTGTTCAGGAATTTGTTATGAATGACGAAAACTCTCAGGAACTTTTTACACGTCTTTCAACTCTCATAAAGTTTCTTATTCCTCTTTATATACATGAGGGTAAGAGTCAGCTTGTTATAGCGTTTGGGTGTACGGGGGGAAAGCATCGTTCTATTACTATGGCTGAACTTATGACTTCATATCTGAGGTCGTGTGGTTATCGGGTGCAGAAGTATCATCGGGATATTACCCGTGATAAGAAAAACTGATAAGTATATCTGTATTTTCAGAATATTTTTATATGTTATTTTCAATGAAATGAGATGATAAAATTGTCATTTTCAGATGATGTGCGTCAGGAACTATGTACCTGTATAAATGATAAAAACAAGCATTTTGTATGCCTGTATGGTATGATTTTGTTCAGCCATACGTTTACAGATAGCAGAATTTGCTTTCAGAGTAAAAGTAAAGTTGCTGCCGATACATTCCGTTCTCTTTTTGAAAAGGTTTTTTGTGAAAATATTCCTTGCTGTGAATTAACAGATAAAAATAATAAAACTATGTATATATATAATATCAGTGATGAAAGAATGATTGAAAAAATATCAGATAAGTATCATCTTTCGGATAATTTGCATCATATCAATTACAATATTATTCCCACAAACAGTTTATGTACATTTCTTGCAGGAATATTTCTTTCATGCGGCAGCGTGAATGACCCTAAAAAAGAATATCATCTTGAATTTACGGTTTATAAAAAAGAGCTGGCCGAAGAGCTTGTATTGCTTCTTAAAGAGATAGGGGTAACAGCAAAGCTCACTCTTCGGCGTAAACAATATATTGTATATATTAAGGGGAGCGAATCAATAGAAGATACATTGACTTTCATCGGAGCACAGCAATGCACACTTAATCTTATGAACGTAAAGATAAATAAAGATTTCAGAAATAAAGCCAATCGTATAGCAAATTGTGATAATGCAAATATAGAAAAAATTGTTGAAGCATCAATGAAACAGATTGCAGATATATTGCTCATATCAAAAACCAGAGGGCTCAGTAGTCTGCCGGACGATTTGAAAGAAGTTGCAGAAATAAGACTGAACGGAGCAGAAATGAGTTTACAGGATATAGGGGAAAGTCTTACGTTTCCAATAAGCCGTTCAGGTGTGAATCACCGTATGCGTAGAATAGCAAAGATTGCTCATGAAATAAGAGAATCTGAATCAGACAACTATGAAAAATAAGTATATTATTTTATAAAATAAAGACAGAAAATAAATATAATCTGTCTTATTGAATTTTTGTTTTGTAATCTATATATTATAATATTGTTTATACGAATGAAAGAGTATAAAAATCAAAGAAAAAAACAATTAAAAGTAATATTTTTTAAAATGATTAAAAAAACTTGACAAATATGCAGTTATATGATAAAATAATCCACAGAGAAATAAAAATCATAATTACTTTTATAATACAATTGAAAGGATTATCAGAATGAAAGAAAATAAAAAGACAGTAATTAATAAAAAAATACTGATGATAATAATAGGTATTTTGATACTTGTTGCATTATGTACCGGTCTTTGGTTTATATATTCCAACACACGAGATAATCCAATTTCCGGAGAAAAAAATATTACATTAGAGGTCGTTTCTGAACGAGATAATTATAATTTCTCTGCGCAATATAATACTTCTGATGAATATCTTGGCGACTTCCTTGACAAAGAAAATCTTATTGGATTTGAAACGTCAGAATATGGAAGATTTGTAAAATCAGTACAGGGATACGAAGCTAAAGACGAGGAACAGTCATGGTGGAATATTTCAATAAACGGTGAATCGGCTGTAACAGGTGTAGATGAAATTGTTTTGGAAGATGGTTCTGTTTATAAACTGGAGCTTATGATTGGATGGCAGTAAAAATCAGTCATTTTACAAGAATCGCTATATTAGGTTCACTTCTGTATGCTGCACAAGCATCGCTGGCATTTCTCCCGAATATAGAAATCGTCACTTTGTTGATAGTGATATTTACTAAAAATCTCGGAAAAGAGGGGATATATGCTTGTTTTGTTTATGTTGGAATAAATGCATTGATAGCAGGGTTCGGTCTGTGGTGGCTGACATATCTTGTTGTATGGCCTTTATTTTCGATACTTGTCTACAAGATAAGAAAAATTAATAATTGGTTCATATGGGCTTTAATTAACGGAATGTTCGGATTATGCTTTGGTGCAGTATTTGCTGTTCCGTATATCTTTGTATCTGTATCATATGCTTTTGCATATTGGACATCAGGTATACCTTGGGATATTGTTCATTGTGCAGGCAATTTCTTTCTCGCCATATTAATCGGAAAAATCCTTGATAATACTATGAAACGAATTATTAAACAATTAAATATAAAAACGATGTAGAGAAGTACTTTTATTCTTTACATCGTTTTTATTTATTTTCTAAATTTTACTTGTAAAAAATACAATAATAAATTATTAAAAAGGACTTGCAAAATTCTGAAATATAGTGTATAATATTAATAGT
>CAMWYX010000071.1 GCA_947178575.1 uncultured Ruminococcus sp.
AATTTTTTAATATTAATAACAAAACGTAACATTTAATTCATGTCATTTTTTTTTTTTTATTGTATACTATTGAATAATCCAATTTTGGATTGTTTTTATTTAATATGAAAGGAGGAATAAATTATGAAAAAAATTTCCTTTATTTCTATTCTTAATCGTTCTATGGGAACATATGCAATAATATGCAAGCCGGTCTGCGATAAATTGCATATGCCTCTTCCGGCATTACAGATTCTTATGACGCTTGCAGATAATCCCGAACTTACAACAGCAAAAGAAATCAGCATACATAAGGCATT
This sequence comes from uncultured Ruminococcus sp., assembly GCA_947178575.1. Lineage (GTDB taxonomy): Bacteria > Bacillota > Clostridia > Oscillospirales > Ruminococcaceae > Ruminococcus. The sequence continues at coordinate 300 of CAMWYX010000071.1, forward strand.
GAAACCGACTCTGATTTCTTTTTATGTTGAAAAACTGGTTCAGGCAGGCTATCTTGAACGTCAGTCAATCAAAGGAAACAGAAGAAGTGTAAAGCTCGTCTGTACCGATAAAGCGTTACCAATTATCGAACAGGGAAGAAAAATAAACAAATTGTATTTTTCATTGATTACAGAGGGATTCTCAGACGAAGAAATTTCATTTTTCCGTAATATCACAGAAAAGATAGACAGAAACATGGAAGCTATCAGGGAAAAAGCCGCTGCCGGAGAATTAATATCTTCTGCCGGTTCTGAATAGAAATATTATCAGTTGAATTAAAAGGAGGATTTTGATGAATATTTTGAAAAGTATCAGGAAAAAAAGCTGGGGGCTTATTTTATTATGTGTTGCCCTTGTGGCATTTCAGGTATGGCTTGACCTGAAATCGCCGGATTATATGCAGGAAATCACCCTGCTTGTTACAACAGCCGGCGGAAAGATGTCGGATATTATGCTTGCCGGCGGAAAAATGCTGTTATGCTGTCTCGGAAGTCTTTTGGCTGCGGTAATTGTTGCCGTCATTGCATCAAGAATATCATCGGATTTCAGTGCGGATTTACGTGAACGTATCTATGATAAAGTTCAGTCGTTTTCAATGAGAGAGATGGGACAGTTTTCCACATCAAGCCTGATAACACGTTCCACAAATGATATTACACAGGTTCAGATGCTTATTGTTATGGGGTTGCAGGTTATGCTCCGTGCGCCTATTATGGCGGTATGGGCGATAACAAAAATCGCAGGAAGCAACAGCAGCTGGACTCTTTCCACAGGAATATGTGTCGCCGTAATGCTTGTTGTGGTTATATTCTGTCTTGTAATGGCAACGCCTAAGTTTAAAAGTCTCCAGAAGCTGACAGATGACCTCAACCGTGTAACACGTGAAAATCTTACAGGAATCCGTGTTGTCAGAGCTTATAACGCTGAAGATTATCAGGAAAATAAATTTGATGGCGTTAATAATATTCTGACAAATACACATCTTTTTGCCAGCCGTGTGATGGCATTCATGATGCCCTCGATTCAGCTTACAATGCAGGGAAGCGCACTTGCAATATACTGGATTGGTGCATATCTTATAAACAATGCTGATATGACCGAAAAAATGCCGCTTTTTGCTGAAATGGCAGTATTCACTCAATATTCCATGCAGGTGATAATGTCGTTTATGATGCTTGTAATGATTTTCATGATTCTGCCGAGAGCTTTTGTTTCCGCAAGGCGTATAAATGAAGTTCTTAATACAGAAAGCAGTATCGTTGACGGAACAAAAGATATATCAGATACTGATAAACGTGGCGAAATAGAATTCAGGAATGTATGTTTCCGCTATTCCGATTCTGAAAATGACGTTCTTCACAACATCAGCTTTTCTGCACATAAGGGCGAAACAGTAGCAATTATCGGAGCTACTGGCTGCGGAAAGAGTACGCTTGTAAATCTGATTCCGAGATTTTACGACCCTACTGAGGGAGAAGTTCTTGTTGACGGTGTGAATATCCGTGAATGCACTGAGTATTCACTTCGCAATAAAATCGGATATGTATCACAGAAAGCCGTTCTGTTTTCCGGAACAATAAATTCAAATGTAGGATACGGAGACAACGGAAAGAAGATAACAGCAGACGATATTGCAGAAGCCGTCAATACAGCACAGGCATCGGAATTTGTAGACAGTCTTTCAGAGGGTACAGAGGCATATGTTGCACAAGGCGGTACTAATTTTTCAGGAGGTCAGAAACAGAGACTTTCTATTGCCCGTGCCGTTGCCCGCAATGCTGAAATATTTATTTTTGACGATTCATTTTCCGCACTTGACTACGCAACAGACCGCAAACTCCGTACAGTTCTGAAAGACACGTGCAGAGATGCAACAAAAATAATCGTTGCACAGCGTATCGGAACAATACGTGATGCGGACAGAATTATTGTACTCGAGGACGGTAAAATTGCAGGACTCGGAACGCATGACGAACTTATGCAGAACTGCGAGGTTTATCAGCAGATTGCATATTCACAGTTATCAAAGGAGGAAGCAGTCTGATGGAAAATACAAACAGAAGACCAATGAGAGGGCCAAGAGGACAGATGGCTGTTGAAAAGCCTCAGGACTTCACCGGAACATGGAAAAAACTTATAAATTACAGCGGAAGATATATTATACTGATAATAATTTCCCTGATATGTGCAGTTGTCAGCACTGTTCTTAATCTGCTCGGCCCTAATAAGCTTTCGGACATTACAAATCTCATACTTGAGGGCGTAATGACAGGAATCGATATTGACGGAGTTGTACATATATGTATGATTCTTGTATTTTTATATTCTTCCGGAGCATTGCTTCACGTTGTACAGAGTCTGCTTATGGCGGAATCAACACAAAGGGTTTCAAAAAATCTCCGTACAGATATTTCAAGAAAAATCAACCGACTGCCGATGTGGTACTATAACCGAACAAGTACAGGCGATATTCTTTCACGTGTTACCAACGATATTGATACAATTGCCCAGAGTATGAATCAAAGTATCGGAAATCTTATTACATCACTTACTATGTTTATCGGTTCGATAGTCATGATGTTCGTTACAAACTGGATAATGGCGGTAACGGCAATCATAGCGTCTGTTCTGGGATTTGTATTCATGTTTTCGGTTATGGGAAAATCACAGAAATATTTTGCTATGCAGCAGAGACATCTCGGCGAAATCAACGGACATATCGAAGAGGCGTATGCAGGACACACTGTTATCAAGGCATATAATGGTCAGTCGCAGGAGAAGAATAAATTTTCAGAGATGAACAGTGCATTGAAAAACAGTGCATTCAAAGCGCAGTGTCTTTCCGGTCTTATGATGCCCTTCATGACATTTATCGGAAATTTCGGATATGTTGCCGTATGTATCGTAGGTGCGCTTCTTGTTCAGAAGAACGTGATAGATTTTGGAGTTATCGTGGCATTTATGATTTATGTACGCCTTTTCACCCAGCCTCTTTCGCAGATTGCTCAGGCCACACAGACTATGCAATCCGCCGCTGCCGCAGGAGAACGTGTATTTGAATTTTTATCTGCTTCGGAAATGGAAGACGAAAGCAATAAAACAAATCATCTTACAGATAAAGTCAGAGGAGACGTTGAATTTAGTCACGTCCGTTTCGGATATGAAGATACCGACAGAATTATTATCAATGATTTCTCTGCAAAAGTAAAATCAGGACAGAAAATAGCTATCGTAGGCCCTACCGGAGCAGGAAAAACAACTATGGTAAATCTTCTTATGCGATTTAATGAACTGAACAGCGGAAGTATCAGTATTGATGGTGTTCCGACATCAGAAATGAGCCGTGAGGAAGTTCGTTCACAGTTCTGTATGGTTTTGCAGGATACATGGCTTTTTGAGGGAACAGTCAGAGAAAATCTTGTTTACAATATGGATAATGTTCCGAAAGAAAAAATTGACCGTGCCTGCAAGGCGGTGGGACTTGACCATTTTATACGCACTCTGCCGGACGGATATGATACGGTTCTGAGCGATAATGTCAGTCTGTCCGCCGGTCAGAAACAACAGCTGACAATCGCACGTGCAATGATAGCAGATAAACCGATACTTATACTCGACGAAGCTACAAGTTCTATTGATACACGTACAGAACTTAAAATACAGACAGCTATGGACGAACTCATGAAAGGCAGAACATCATTTGTTATTGCTCACCGTCTTTCAACAATAAAAAATTCCGATATGATACTTGTACTCAAGGACGGCGATATTATCGAGAGCGGAAATCATGAGGAACTGCTTGCAAAGAACGGATTTTATGCAAAACTCTATAACAGTCAGTTTGAGCAGTCGGCATGAACAGAAATTCACAAAAATAAAGATTTTGCAGTTGATAAAGTTTGTTTAAAAAATCCTTTGACTTTATTCTGAATATATGGTATAATAACATTGTTCACGGCGTAGAATTGTTCAGCGTGAGACGGCTAATAGTCGTTTCACGCTGTTTTTTTACGCAAAAATAAACCGATGAAAAGGAGAATATAATTATGCCAAGAAATCAATTTCAGCGAATGATATTCGCACTGATGACCGTTATTGTTACTGTTCATGCATACGTATTTTACAGCCTGTATGTCGTGAACGGAAGTACATTCCTTGCCCTTAATCCGGAGGCGACCGGAGTTCTTGACGCTATAGGAAAAATGGGCGGAGTTTATATGTGTGGTCGTTCAATGCCGATATGGTCGGTAATTTTAGTGGAATTTGTTTTTGCTTATGTTCTTGAATGTACGGTCGGAAGTCCGTGTTCGTTCAGATTGGCGTGCAAAGTTTTCAATCCAGCGGAAACGAATCCTGTTATTTTTGAAACTTCAATCATTTGTGCAACAGTTAGTATTATGTGTCCGGCGATGAGCTTTATCGCTTCATTTCTTTACTATCCGTATTACGAGGGATTCAATTTACTTACGCTTCTTGCAGACTGGCTAAAGCTTGTATGCTATAATCTGCCGTTCGCCTTTTTCTCGCAATTATTTTTTATTCAGCCACTTATAAGAACTGTTTTCAAATTTATTTTCCGAAAAGATATTGCTGCAAGAAAATCGTGAACTCCCCACTACATCTTCATTAAATCAACAAAAAAGACTGATTTCTCAGTCTTTTTTATTTAATGTATTTGATTATTTGTTTTCTTTGCGACGGAAGATTCCGGAGAACTTAACAGTAACTAAGCCAACTATAGTCATTATGAGTGCTGCAAGAGCAGTGCGGAAGATTAACTTCTGCATTGTTTGAATCTTCATCTGCACCGGTTATGGGGCTGATTTCGTAAACATCAAGAACCTCACCAGAAGCATTTTTAAGAGTAACTTTATATATATTATCTGATTTCTCAGTAATTTCAGCGGAGGAAGCTAATACAGCAGCCTTGTTGATATTCTTGATTGCATTAATATTAGCACTATTTTTAAGTTCATTGAATTTCTTGCTGTTGTAGTCATTTACTGACCATTCGCAGAGTTCTGTATCTGAACCTATGTTGGTCACTTTTACTGGTGTGAATATTTCTTTTATGATAGCTTTACCAGATTTAACTTTTGTCGTAGTAGCCTTTGTTGTTGTAGTTGAAGTCGAAGATGAAAGAAAAAATCCGTTATATTCTGAAAAATGAGCGTTACTGCGGCGATGTGCTGACATAAAAGACTTACACCGAAAATTTTCTGACGCATAAGCACAAGCGTAACAATGGCGAAATTTCGCAGTATTACACCAAAAATCACCATCTGGCAATTATTACAAGAGAACTTTTTCAGAAAGTGCAAAAACGCAGAAAAAAAGATACCAATGTAAGAAAACGGCGTGAATATCTTTATCCAAGCATATTGATATGTGCTCACTGCAGAAAGAACTATACTGCAATTCGTGAAAGATATTCAATTTTCTGGAAGTGCAACTCGGCGATGCTGAACAACGGAATGCAGATTTGTAATGCAGAGAGAATTTCACAGCTCATGATTGACCTGATGCTCACAAATGACGTAGATGCGAGGTTTCCGGATAGCGTAGAGTTTATCACAAAATTGGAAAGCACGCAGAATCTGGACTTTATGGAGTGTGACAGAAGTATCATGAAAAAGCAGATTACAATTGTGGAAATGGAAATTGATGATACTGTAAAAGTTTATGAAGAGCTACAGACTGAAACACTATCGGCTAAAGCCGATAGGTTCAGGAAACGGCTGAAAGTTGTCT
>CAMWYX010000072.1 GCA_947178575.1 uncultured Ruminococcus sp.
TTTTTCAAAACGAGAAGTATCAAAGGGAATATGATGAATATTTAACTCAAATAGCGAAGAAAAAAAGAAATATTACATATGCTCAAAAAAATCATCATGATTTAATTTCTAAGATAGAAAATACAATAAATGATGTGATTACAGAAAAACTCCAAATTTTAGATGAATTGGAAAAAGCGTATGATTTAAATATCATTCCTATGCAATTTCGTGATATATATGGTGTTGCATACTTATATGATTATCTTTCAACTTCAAGTCAGAGCCTATCAGACGCACTTATGCAATGCAATCTTGACGCAATAAAGCAGAAACTTGACAAAATGATTAACTTGCAGAGCGAAGCAATCATACAACAGGCACACGCAAATATCGCATTATATGAGCAGAATCAGCGTATACTTGAAGCAGCACAAGCCACAATGGAAAATACAGCAGTTGCAGCAAAATACGCACAGATTATAGCAGTAAACAGCGAGCTGTCACTTAAAATGCAAGAAAAGCAGCTTGCATATCAGCGAGTAGAATTTTGGTTAGATTGAATAATAAAAAATCTGTCAGGATTATTTCCCGACAGATTTTTTTATTTTACTATAAATAAATGTTCCGGCACAGCCGACAGCCGTACCTATAGCATAGCTGATTAAATCCTCAACAGCGAAACTTGTTCCGATAAGAACACGGAAGAACTTAATATCACCGAGACCGATTAAATCAACGATATGAATTTTCTGCAAAAACTCGACGATAAACGCAAAAGCAAGAACACACAGATGTACAATATAATGATTATTCTTTCCGCCGGCGACTGACTGAACAAGGCAGTAAACAGCCCAGACAACGATAACATCGCCGAGATAATCACGAATCCAGTTATCATGCTGAGTGAAAGCGATAACGACTTCAACGGCAATAATCAGAACCAAAAGAACAATATACAGAATACGTTTTTTCATGCTAATCCACTGTTTCTGCGAGTCCGGGAAAGATTTCAAGTGAACGCTTGAGAATACCATTCATCATAGCGATTGCCGTGCCGTAATTTGTGAACGGAACACCCTGCATTTCAGCCGACCGCATACGGTACATCATTTCCTTGCCGTTGAGCATACAGCCTCCGCAGTGAATAACAAGTCCGAATTTTGACAAATCTTCAGGGAAATCACGTCCCGAACTGAGAGTAATATTAAAATTTTTGCCTGTAAACTTTTTCAGCAGAGCCGGAAGTTTAACGCTTCCGATGTCACCGCATTGTCTGTGATGGGTACAGCCCTCGGAAATCAGAATATCCGCACCGTTCTGAAGTGAATTTATTTCTGATGCACCTTTCACGGCAGTTTCAAGGAATCCCTTATAACGAGCCATAAGGATTGAAAAAGAGGTCAGCGGAACATTTTCCGGAACTATCTTACTGACCATGCCGAACACCTGACTGTCTGTTATAACCAGCTCCGGCGGAGCAGAAAGCCTGTTCAGAGTTCCGGCGAGTTCAGATTCCTTTGAAAAAACGGCAATGGCGTTTGAATCAAGAATATCTCTCAGTGTCTGCACCTGCGGAAGAATCATTCTGCCTTTAGGAGCAGAGGAATCTATAGGCGTTACGAGAACTATAACATCATTTTTTTTAATCAAATCCCCGACAATACGTCTTTCGGAATTATTGGCAGAAGCAAGGAAAGCTATTTTTTCTTTGAGATTATTTATATTCTCTCCTGTTTTTGCACTGACCGATATTTCATTGGCGGAATCGTATTTTTTATCATGCAGGTCTGATTTGGTATACGCTATGATATACGGAATACTGCGTTCCCTGAAAAGTCTTATAAGTTCGTTTTCGCAGTCTCCGGAAATTTCAGGAGAATCCGATACAAGTACTGCTATATCGGTTTTGGCAAGAACCTGACGGGTTTTTCCGACTCTCATTTCTCCGAGAGTACCCTCGTCGTCATAGCCTGCGGTATCGATTATTTCGACCGGACCAAGGGGCAGAAGTTCCATTGCTTTATACACTGGGTCTGTGGTAGTACCCATAACATCGGAAACGACGGAAATCTGCTGACCGGTTACGGCATTGACAAGAGATGATTTTCCGGCATTTCTTCTGCCGAAAAAGCCTATATGTATTCTTTCTCCTGACGGTGTATCATTAAGACTCAAAAAAATCACCTCTTGACAAATCAGATTCATTCAAATATATTACAAAAATTAATCCTTATCGAAATTCAGGCTTGAAAGGACTTTTTTGAGTGCGTCCGCACTTGCGTGGAGCTTTTCCATTTCGGCATCTGTAAGAGTGGGGGAAACTTCTTTTTCCACACCGTGACCGCCGATAACACACGGGAGACTGAGACAAACGTCATCAATTCCGTATCTTCCGCTGACGAGACTTGAAACGGTAAGAATATTACTTGAATCACGGAGAATATCATCACAGATTTTGTTTACTGTAAGGGCGATAGCGTAGAATGTAGCACCTTTACGCTTGATTACTTCACCGCCTGCCTTGCGGACTTCCTCAATTATTTCGTCCGGATTGATGCCCTGACTCTGCTGGAGAGTGCAGTATTCTTCCATAGAGCTTCCGGCGATATTTGTTATTGACCACGGAATCATTGAAGTATCGCCGTGTTCGCCGAAAACATAGGCATGAACGCTGTTCGGGCTTATATCGAGATGGTCGGCAATACTTGAACGCAGACGGGACGTATCGAGAGCAGTACCCGAACCGATAACCTGATTAGGCTTAAGGTCGGTACATTTGAGTATAGCATAAGTAATAATATCAACGGGATTGCTTACAACAACGTATATTGCATCGGGAGCAGTCTTAGCGATTTTCGGCATAACGTCCTTGATGATATTGACATTTGCCTGAGCGAGGTCTATACGGGACTGACCAGGTTTACGGGCAAGACCAAGTGTTACGACAACTATATCTGCACCGGCTATATCGTCATAAGTTCCGTCGATTACTTCAACATTGTGGCTGAACGAAACGCCCTGACGAATATCCATAGCCTCGCCCTTTGCTCTTTCCTTATTAATATCTATAAGTACGATGTCAGAGCAAGTACCTGCGACTGCAAATGTATATGCACAGGTTGCACCTACATTTCCTGCGCCGAGAATAGCGATTTTCTTTCCGCCTTTACTGTTAGCCATAAAAAACAACCTTTCTTTAGTCAAGAATCTTGAATCAGTACACATACTGAATCCACTATATTATATCACAAATTTATCAGAATAGCAAGAGAAACGGAGACTTTCCCAAAAAATTGTAATATCAGACAAAATTGACAATAGAATATCAGGCATTTTTTCCTTTCGCATCAATCCGCAGGGAATGACAACAGCAATCAAATCAACAGTGATTACTGAAATTCATATAATAGCATGGGTGAATATTCTACGGATTCCGTGTAATAATACAGATACAGAGGGACAGAGTTTCCGATTTTTTTCAGGGAGGTAAAATGAAATGACAACGCCAAGCGTTAAACGAGGAGAAATATATTATGCCGACCTCAGTCCGGTTGTGGGTTCGGAGCAGGGAGGATTCAGACCAGTACTTATCGTCCAGAATGATGTCGGCAACCGTCACAGTCCGACGGTTATAGCGGCTGCAATCACAAGCCGTCAGGATAAGAACCGTCTGCCGACGCACATTGATGTACAGGCAGATAAATGCGGACTTTCACGTGATAGTGTGGTACTGCTCGAACAGATACGTACGATTGATAAAAAGCGTCTCGGAGACAAGATGGGAGAGCTTGACCTAAATTCGATGGATAAAGTAAATACAGCTCTTTCAATAAGTTTCGGATTATAAAAGAGTGAAAAAACTGCACGTATTTCCGACAGATTTATCCGGAAATACGTGCAGTTTATAAATATATTTCTTATGATTTAAGTTCGGCGGAAACAGATTCAAATTCCTGAACAATTTCCTTTTCGGGAACTTTAGTGACAAGTGATACAATAACAATAGCAGCAAGTCCTACTATAAATGCCGGAAGGAGTTCATAAATAGCGAATATTCCGCCGATTTTGGCGATACCGAATTTCCATACGAAGACCATAACAGCACCGGCGGACATTCCGGCGATTATTCCGTACTTGTTTGAGCGTTTCCAGAAAAGAGCGGCGAGCATTGCAGGGCCGAAAGTAGCACCGAAACCTGCCCACGCAAATGAAACGATACGGAATACGGAACTGTCGCTGTCCCACGCAAGGACAACGCCAAGCAAAGCGATAACAAAAAGAACAATACGAGCGGCAAACATTGACTGTTTGTCCGTGAGTTTTATTCCGAGTACACCCTTGATTATATTTTCAGACATACTTGAAGATGCTGCAAGAAGCTGTGAATCAGATGTTGACATAGTACAGGCAAGAATACCGGAGAAAACAAGACCGGCGACAATAGCAAGAAGAATATGTTTTTCGCTCATAATCTGAGCAATGCGGATAATTATAGTTTCGGAATTGCTTCCGTCGAGAACTTCAAGGGTTCCGGTTTTTGTGACAGCGTTTCCGATAAATCCGATAAATATGGCGACTGCCATTGAAATGACAACCCATACAGAAGCGATACGGCGTGAAGTCTTGACTTTGTCCTTGTTTTCGATTGCCATGAACCGGAGAAGAACATGAGGCATACCGAAATATCCGAGACCCCATGCCATAAGAGAAGCTATTGTAAGCATTGAATATTTGTCTGCGTTTCCGGTTTCGAGATTATGGATATTCGAGAGCGAGAAATAACCAGGAATAGATTTTGTATTTTCGATTACATTATCTATACCTCCAGCTGTGACAACACCGAAAATTACAATACTGATAAGTGCAAGCGTCATGACTATACTCTGAATGAGGTCGGTGAAACTTGCCGCAAGGAATCCGCCTGTACACGTATATGCAATTATGATAACAGCACTGATAATCATTGCCGTATGGTATTCCCAGCCGAAAAGCGAGCTGAAAAGTTTTCCGCAGGCTGAAAATCCCGATGCAGTATAAGGAACGAAAAATATGAGGATAATAACAGCAGCGATTCCCATAACAGCTTTTTTATCACGGTATCTGTTGGCGAAGAAATCGGGAATAGTAATTGCATGGCATTTCTGGGAATATATTCTCAGTTTTTTGGCGACTATAAGCCAGTTGATGTATGTTCCGACAGCGAGACCGATAGCAGTCCAGCCGGCTTCCGCACCTCCGGTGAGATAAGCGACTCCGGGGAGACCCATAAGAAGCCATGAACTCATATCGGAAGCCTCGGCACTCATAGCTGTTACAATCGGACCGAGTTTTCGTCCGCCGAGGTAAAAATCGCCGACATTGGAATTTTTTTTGGAAAACACAATGCCGATAATAACCATAATGGAAAGATATGCCAGAATGGTTGCCAGAACAATAATTTCTGAACTCTTCATTTTTCTTTTTTACTCCTTTAAATTAAATAGATTAAAATTTTGTGTTTTTAATATTTCACAAAATGATAATATTATTATAACCTATTATTCACAATCCGTCAAGATTTTTTTACAATTTTGTGCGGATTTTTCAGTAAAAACATAATATTTTCCAATATGACAAACCATCAGATACCAAGCTGTTATATGTATTAATTTTTTATCAAATTATATTTATAAGTTTCAACATATCGATAGATACTTATATATTTCTCCGATTTACAGGCGGATTTCTTGACAAACGCCGGAAGTTGTACTACAACATAGCATAGTAGAAGTGAAAAAAACGGAGGAAAAAATAATGTTAAACAAGAAATCCATTATTACATTAAGAACCTGTACCAATAGGCTAAAAACGTTTTAATAGAGTATGAAGATG
>CAMWYX010000073.1 GCA_947178575.1 uncultured Ruminococcus sp.
TAAAATTAATAAGGTTGATAATCTTGATATTTTTAATATTTTGATGTTCAGCAAGTATCTTGAAAATTAAACAGTTAGTCACGTTGTAGATTATTATAAATTGACTGTGCATTAAAAACCTCTGAAAACATAATTCAGAGTGGTACTGCTCGGCTTTTATGAATATGGCTTCCGCTGAATAGTAGAACGAAAAGCGGTCGGGTGAGACTCCCGATGAAGATTATTGACAGAACTGAAAAAGTTTCATGTTTCAGAATATGATAAGACGTGCATAGGAAAAATTAAAAATATCGGCAGAACTTCGGTTCTGCCGTGTTATAACGTATCTGGAGGTGCATGAACCTGCGGAAATGACCAATAAGATAATAAAAATAAAGGAGGTACAGACCAGTGCAGGAGGAAACTTCAAGAACCAACCGCAAGTCGAAAGACAGTGTTTTTGTAAATCTGTTTGAAAATGCAGAAAATGTTCTGCGTTTGTATAAGGAACTGCATCCGGAAGATACACAGGTAACTGTTGAGGATATTCAAATACAGACAATCAAATCCGTGCTTGTGAATACCTTGTATAATGACCTTGGATTTATTGTAAAGGACAGGTTTGTGATGCTTGTTGAAGCACAGAGTGCATGGAATCCCAATATGCCATTGAGAATGCTGTTCTATCTGGCGGAAACATACCGTCGTTATCTGGCAGATACTGTACAGAGTGAACATTCATCGACAAGGGTAAAAATTCCAAAGCCTGAACTTTATGTAGTGTACAGCGGTGAACAGAAATGTCCTGAAACAGTATCATTCAGTGAAAACTTTTTTAATGGTGATTCGCCTGTTGAACTGAAAGTCAGGGTGCTGAATGAAGCAGATATGACCATTTATGGGCAGTATATCGGATTTTGTAAAGTGTTCAATGAGCAGAGAAAAATCTATCAGGACAGTATAATGTGTGCAAAAGAAACAATCCGTATCTGTATAGAAAAGGGGTATCTTGTTTCCTATCTTCAGGAGCATGAAAAGGAGGTTGTGGATATGATGTCAGAGTTATTTGATGAAGAATATCAGCGTGCAGCTTATAATCGTGCAAGTCAGAAAGATGCAATAGAAAAAGGCAAGGCAGAAGGCAAAATAGAAGAACGTCAATCCATTGCAGAAAAGATGAGGGCAAAAGGGTACTCAGAACAGGAAATAGCAGAGCTTCTCAGTTAAGTGAATCAAAGATTTTCTTTTTCAGAAAAGTAAATGAATAATTCAAAGGCAGTATTTCTGTACTGCCTTTAATAACGTTTCAAAGGTGCATGAGCCAGAGAAATGAACCATATATAATAAGCAAATATCACAAAAAGGAGGAGTATTATGGAGAGCGATTTTAGCCGATTTAGTAAGTTAAAGGACATCTGTGAAGTTGAAATTTCACAGGAATTGTGTCCGGCTGAAAAGAAAAAAGAGTACATCAGGCAGACTGGCAGCAGCACCGTCCACAAGGTTGGTGATGTTGAGGTGGAATGTGTTTACGGCAGTATGAATCTCGAAAAAATACTTGCAGATGTAATCTGCGAATAATGTGATGCTTGCATATTCCTTGTGCTTGGTGGTACAGAATTACAATGAGTATTGATATGGATAAAATATACAGAACAGCAATTTATCTCAGGCTTTCCAGAGATGAAGAAAGTGAAAGGGAAAGTGTGAGTATTTCAAATCAGCGTGAAATGCTGATGAATTTTATTGACAGCAGAGAAGATTTACAGTTTGTCGCTGAATATTCCGATGACGGATTCAGCGGATATGATTTCAGTCGTCCAGATTTTCAGCGAATGATTGAAAGTGCGAAAAACGGTGATATTGACTGCATTATTGTCAAGGATTTTTCACGTCTTGGACGTAATTTTCAGAAAACAGAAGAATATATGCAGCGTATTTTTCCGAAACTTGGAGTACGCTTTATTGCTGTGAGCGACTGCTATGACAGCAATCGTGAAATGTCCGCAAGTGAACGTCTTGCAAACCCGATAATCAACCTGATGAACGAGTATCACGTTATGGAAACTTCACAGAAAGTGCGTAACGTTCTGGAACATTACCGACAGAGTGGAAAATTCATCGGAAACCGTACTGTTTACGGATATATCATAAAGGACAAGCAGCTTGAAGCTGACCCAGAAGCAGCAAAAATTGTGCGAATGATTTTCAACCTGAAGATTGACGGAATGAACAATCAGGCAATCGGTGAATATCTCAATGAATTAGGTATCAGTTGTCCTTTGGAGTATAAAATTGAAAAAGGTGTAAAGGCAGTTGCAACGCATTTCAGAACCGGAGAAAAAGCACTATGGTCATCTGCAAGTGTACGCAGAATCCTCGAAAACCCGATATACATTGGTACTTTGATACAAGGCAGAACCACATCTCTAAGTTACCGTGACCGCAGACGTTTCAAAAAAGACCTGTCTGAGTTGACTGCTTTTGAAAATGCACATGAAGCAATTATTGCCGAAACGGTGTTTTTGATTGTACAGGATTTGCTGAAAAAAGATACTTATGCCAAAAGAGCAAACAGCGGAAAAGTTAATCTTTTTTCCGGATTTGCTTATTGCGGAAATTGTGGAAATGTGCTTTATCATGACAGGGATATGTCAAAATCACCGTCATTGATTTGGGTGTGCCGTAATAAAGAATGTAAGTGTAAAGGCAGAATAAAGGAGAAAATCCTTGCGGAAGCCATTTTTGAAACTTTGAAAAAGCACATGGAAGTAGTTCTGAATCACTCTGAACCGATAATAAAATCCGATTTTATGAAAAATCTGAATCTTACAAGTCTTGAACTTAAAGAACTTGAAAATCAGGCTGAACAGCTGAAAAAATCACAGGAAAATCTTCTTGTGCAGAAAGAAAACGGCGTAATTTCCGAAAAAGATTATACTGAGATGTATGAATTTTATAGCAATAAAATTGCCAAAGTGGAATTTGAAGCAGATGAAATACGCAACCAGAAAATCAGAATGCTTGACTGTGCCGATGAAATTAGGAATCAGTATGAAAAATATTTTGATTCTCCGGAACTTACACGCCGTATGATTGTGACTTTTATCGAAAAAATCGAAGTTTTCAGCAAAATGAAAATCCGTATTCATTTCAGATACGAAGATTTTTTCAGAACGGACGGTGACATAAGTGGCACGTAAATCAAGAAAAAATCAGGCAAACAATACTGAAAAAATAAATTTCAAGGTCTATAAAACGGCAGTTTATGCACGTTTGTCAAGGGAAAATCAGGAGTTTGAAAAAATTGAAACTCAGATTGAGGAAATCCGTAATTATATAGAAAATCGTCGGATTTTTGAGCTTGTGGATATTTATGCCGACAACGGTTACAGTGGTACAAATTTTCAGCGACCTGAATTTGAGCGTCTTATGGAAGATGTCCGCAATCGAAAAATCGACTGTATCATTGTACGTGATTTGAGCCGTTTTGCAAGGGAGCATATTGGAGCAGAAGATTATCTGAACAATATATTTCCCTTTCTTGGAGTGCGGTTTATAGCCATAAATGACGGCTATGACAATCTGAATCTTGAACCGCAGGAATATTTTTTAGCTTCATTCAAGAATCTTGCCCACGCATACTTTGCACAGGAAACGTCACGGAAAGTAAGTATGGCAAAAAGAGAACTTCAGAAGCAGGGCAAATTCATCGGCTCTAAGCCATCGTTCGGCTATAAGCGTGACCCTGAGGACAAGCATAAGCTGATAATAAATGAGGAAGAAGCTGTAATTGTTCGTGAAATTTTTGAAAGAGTTGCCAACGGTGAAACAACAACAGAAATTTCAAAAGATTTGATTCAGCGTGAAGAAAAAGGCGGTATCTGGACAGTTTCAAAGATATGTAAGTTCCTGAAAAAAGAAATCTATAAGGGTACTCTGGTACAGCATCAGACTGAAGAATCGCTTTATAAAAACGAAAAATTTCATAAGATTTCAGAAAATGAGCGTATCAAAATTGAGGGTGCAGTTCCGGCAATTGTAAGTCCTGAATTATGGGAAGAAGCAAATGCGAAAATTGCCGAAAGACAGGCAGAACAGCATGAGGGAGTTCCTGAAAATCCTTATAAAAATCTTGTTTTCTGTGGTAAATGCAGAAAAAAAGTTTCATGCAGTTTTCAAAGAAGAAACAGTGATTTTGTTTTCAATTGCGAACGTTGTCGTAGTGGTGTTTTTTCATCGGGGAAAAATATGAATATTGAGGTGCGGAATCACCTTAAACTACCTGAAGATACAGAAATAACCAAAGATTTGCTTAATGAAAGATTTGAAAAAATTCTTATTTTTGACAAAAAAAATATCGTTTTCATAGACAGAGGTGACAGTGAATGACAATCGCCTGAATCGCCTGTTATGCCCGAAAATCAAATGATAAAGAGAATGACAGCATTGAAAATCAGCTTTCAATAATCCGAAGTTACATAAGTAAGCAAAAAGACTTTCAAAGTGCTGAAATATTACAGTTTACCGATAATGGTATAAGTGGAATTGACATGAACCGTAACGAATTTCAGGAGCTGTTATCCAAAGTCAGAATACGTGAAATTGATGTCATTGTTGTCAGGGATTTGTCACGTCTTGGACGGAATTATCTTGATGTCTGCAAACTGACGGACAGCATTTTTCCGTTCATGGGAGTACGTCTGATAGCTGTTTCAGAAAATTATGATAGTAGGTACAGAACGGTAAATTCCATGGATTTGCCGACAGCGTTCAGGGCAGTTCTGAATGAATACTATGTTCTTGAATCGTCAAAAAAAGTCAGAAATTCATGTGCTTCAAGAATCAGAAACGGCGAATTTATTGGAAGTCTGCCTTATGGGTACATTTTAAAAGATAAGTTCACGCCTGTTATTGATGAAGAAAAAGCGGAAATAGTTCGCAGAATATTCAGCTTATATCTTGAAAATAAAACGTATATTGCTGTTGTGAGGATTCTAAATGAACAAGGAATTCCAACAGGTACAGGCGGAAAATGGACTGCTGAATATGTCCGCAGAATCCTGAAAGATGAGCAGTATACCGGAAAACGTGTTTCTCTGAAATACAGAAAAGACCTGAAAACAAGGAAAAAAATTATGGCTGATAAAAGTGAATGGTATGTTAATGAAAATGCATTTCCTCCGATTATCAGTCGTGAAATATTTGAAAAAGTTCAGGAAATTCTGCCTGAAAGTAAAATTCCTAAGCTGTCGGGAAGTCACATTATGGCAGGAAAACTCTACTGTGCAGGCTGCGGAAAAATACTGAAAAGAAACAGGAATTTTTACTGCAAGAACAGTTATTCAACAGGTGAAAAACCATGCTTTCAGGGTTCGCTTAAGCGTGATTTTCTGTATAAGGCAGTGCTTGAGAAAGTAAAAGAATATATTTCTGCTGATATTCCAGAATGTAAATCAGACTTTTCTTTTTCAGATATGGTAACAATCGAATCTGAAATTACTTCACTGAAAGAAAAAAAGGCAGAAATCTTTGAACGGCTTTTCAATGGAGATATAACGCAGAATGAGTTTGAAAAACAGAACTCAGACGTTTCAGAACTTGTCTTCACAAGAAAAAAGTGATATAATATAGAGTATTATGAGAT
>CAMWYX010000074.1 GCA_947178575.1 uncultured Ruminococcus sp.
ATAGAAAGTAATTTATTTCTGCGACTGTTGCAATTTTTTGGATAATATGATATAATTACATGGGATAAATATCAGGCTGATATGATGTATCGGCAATACATGAAACAGGGAGGATTTAAATTCATGGAAAACATTCTTGAAGTCAGGGAACTGTCGAAACAGTATTCAAAAGTACTGGCGGCGGACAAGGTTTCTTTTGAAATCGCAAAAGGCGAAATATTCGCCCTTATAGGTCCGAACGGAGCAGGAAAAACAACCACTATACGCATGATTTCCACACTTCTCAAGCCGACCGGCGGAGATGCGGTTGTTGCAGGTCACAGCGTAATAAAAGAACCCGAAAAAGTCCGTCAGGCAATAACATATCTGCCCGACGAAGCCGGAGCTTATAAAAATATGACCGGAAAAAAATATCTGCGGTTCATGGCAGGACTTTTTTCAAACGACATTGACACCGTCAACGGATATGTCGAACGTGCCGGAAATATGTGCGGTCTCGGCGACAGACTCAAAGATAAAATCGGAACTTACAGCCGTGGAATGATACGCAAACTTCTGCTTTCAAGAGCGGTAATGACAAAACCGGCTCTTGCAATTCTGGACGAACCCACAAGCGGTCTTGATGTTCTCAACGCTATGGAAATACGGCGAATGATTAAAAAACTCGCTTCCGAAGAAGGTATGTCTTTTCTGCTTTCGTCGCATAATATGCTTGAAATAGAATTTGTTTCCGACCGTGTGGGAATAATCGCAAAGGGACATCTTCTCGTTACCGGAAAAACCGACGAACTCAAACAGCGTTACAATGCCTCAAATCTTGAGGAAGTCTTTGAAAGGGTGGTGAACGATAATGAAATTCTTTAATCTTCTCAAAAAAGAACTCTCAGAACTTATCAACGCACAGACAATATTAAGCCTTGCAATTGTAATCGTAATGTTTGCATTTCTCGGAAATATCATGGATTCCACAGTTGAAAAAGCCGTCAAACAGGAATACACAGTTACCATCGCCGACAATGACAGAACAGACCTCACAGCCGAACTCCTCGAAAATATAAAGCAGAAAGGCGGAAACGTCAATCTGATAAATGCCGGAGGCAACAATTATTCCGAGATTCTCCGTTCCTCCGGAAAAGAAAGCATGATTATTATTCCTGCCGGATTCACGCAGTCACTTGAAAACGGCGAAGCTCCGGAACTCGTCAGCATTGCGGAAATGAAATCGGCTGCCATGATGTCAAATATGTCAAACAACAATGACGGCGCAATAAGTTTTATAAAATCATGTATTTCAGATATATTTGCCGGAAAATCAGGCGTTTCGGAAGAAGATATAAAACTTATAAATTCGCCGGTTAATATTTCGGAGTACACCGTAGTAAAAGATAAATCCGCTGATGTTTCCGCAGGCGATGTCATGAGCAAAATAATGATGCAGAATATGATTCTGCCAATTATCGTATTTCTGCTGATAACTATGACTTCACAGATGCTGATGAGTGCAATTGCAAACGAAAAAATAGACAAAACGCTTGAAACGCTTCTTTCAGCTCCGGTATCAAGAATATCAATATTGGGAGCTAAAATGCTTTCAGCCGGAATTGTCGCACTCCTTAACGCTGTGGCATTCATGGTAGGATTTTCATTCATGATGAACAGTGCAATCGGTACGGCTACCGCAGATATGAGCAATACGCCGATTTCTGAATTTATGCCTGTCGAAGATGCTCTGGAACGTCTCGGACTTTCGCTCGGTGCAGGCGATTATGTCATAGTCGGAATACAGCTTTTTGCAACTATTATGATATGTCTTTCGGTATCGCTTATACTTGGCTCGCTTGTCAACGATACAAAACAGGCTCAGACAATGATTATGCCTCTTATGTTCATGGCAATGATTCCGTATATGATTTCCATGTTTGCCGATATAAACAGTCTGCCGATAGTTGTAAGGCTGATAGTTTATGCGATTCCGTTCACGCACACATTTTCGGCAATACCTAATATAATGTTCGGAAACACAACAATACTTATAATCGGTCTTATATATCAGATTATCGTATTTGCTGTATGTATGTTCTTGGCGGTAAAGCTTTTCCAGTCGGATAAGATTCTGACGGCTAATCTTAATTTCAGGAAATCAAAAAGCAAAAAAAACAATTAAAATCACGTAAACCCGAAAGGAGGTGATTTTTATGACACTGAACGAAGTCAATACAGTCAATGAACTCATTGAAGTTATGCGGATAATGGCTGAAAAAATAGATGTTTCAGAATCAGACGGTCTTGCTGTTTCATTTATTGTCAAGGACAGAGAACCGGCGAATTTCTATGTTGCAGTAAACAAAAACGGTAACAAGGGAATTGATATACAGCCCTATTATTACAATGACCGTGACTGTGAAATCACAATGAAAATGGACAATCTTATCAGACTTCTTGACGGTAAACTTGATGCTGTTGCTGCATTTACTCTCGGAAAACTCAAAATTGCCGGCGATTTGGGCAAGGCTCTTGAATTTTCAGAACTTATCAGAAAATGATTAAAAAAATCTGTCCGTGGGTTAAGGCTCACGGACAAATTATATGAAAGGATAATTTTATGTACTCAGTTGAAGTAAAAAATCTTACAAAAAAATATAAAAATAAAACTGCTGTGGATTCAATCAGCTTTACAGTAAAAAGCAGAGAACTTTTTGCACTTCTTGGCGTAAACGGAGCAGGAAAAACTACTACTATACGTATGTTGTCATGCCTGTCTGCTCCTACAGACGGATTTGCAGCTGTCAACGGTCACAACTGTATAAAAAATTCCGATGACGTAAAAAAGGAAATAAGTATTTCTCCGCAGGAAACTTCCGTTGCCGAAAATCTTACTGTAAGAGAAAATCTCCGGTTTATTGCGGAAGTCTACGGATTCAGCAAGGAAAAAATCAAATTGCGGACAGACAAAATGATAAATCTTTTCAATATGCACGATATAGCAGATTCACGGGCAAAAACACTTTCGGGCGGCTGGAAGCGTAAGCTCTCCATCGCTATGGCTCTTATCAGCGAACCAAAAGTACTTTTTCTTGATGAACCCACTCTCGGACTGGACGTTCTGGCAAGGCGCGAACTCTGGACTGCTATTGAATCACTGAAAGGGAAAATAACAATTATACTGACTACTCACTATATGGAAGAAGCCGAAAAGCTTTCAGATACCATTGCTGTAATGGTGGGCGGAAAAATTGCCGCTATGGGAACTCTTGCAGAACTGGAGAAAATTTCCGGTCAGACAGGACTTGAAAACGCTTTTGTTGCCATAGCCGAAAGGAGTGCAGATAAATGAACCGGATTTCAGCTTTTGCAAAAAGGAATTTCAAGGAACTGCTCCGCGACCCTCTGAGCTACATATTCTGTCTGGGATTCCCTATAATAATGCTTATAGTAATGACATTAGTCAATGAGAGTATTCCTGCCGAAGCCGGAATGACAATTTTCCGCATTGATAATCTTGCCGGCGGTATTGCTGTTTTCGGGCAGACGTTCACCATGCTTTTCACTGCGCTGACTATAAGCAAGGACAGAAGCGGTGCGTTCCTCGTGCGTATGTATGCATCGCCCATGAAATCCGGAGACTTTATAGCTGGATATATTTTCCCCATGATGCTTATTTCGATTATCCAGTGTGTTGTTACATATACAGCCGGACTTGTTATTGCTCTCATCACCGGCGTTGAACTGAACATAGGCGGACTTCTCCTATCGCTGATATGTCTTGTTCCGTCCTCTGTAATGTTTATCGGACTGGGACTTCTTTTCGGAACACTATTCAATGAAAAAGCAGCTCCCGGATTTTGTTCCCTTGTGATTTCTCTCGGCTCATTTCTTGGCGGTATATGGTTTGATGCCGAAAGCACAGGCGGAGTTATGCTGAAAATCTGCAAGGTACTGCCGTTCTGGTACTGCACAAAAACCGCTCGTTCCTCAACAGCCTTGAAATTCGGAAACGATGAATTTGTGATTCCTCTTGTAATTACGGCTGTATGTGCCGCCGCAGTTACAGTTATTGCATCTCTTGCTTTCCGTTCAAAAATGAAAGCAGACCTTTCATAATCAACAGAATCCTCGGAAACTGAATTTCCGAGGATTTTATTATTTATCATCTGTTTGCAAGAATTTTCTGAATTTCGAGAGCATCAAGAGCGGAAACACCGTCGCCGTCTCCGACAATATCCGCATTAAATTCGCCCTGCGGTGAGATTTTATATTTATCGGAGTTTCCGACATACTGCAATATAAGTGTTGCATCAGCTACTGTGAGTTCTCCGTCGCCGTTTGAATCTCCGTCAATACTGTTGCAGACATCAATATCAGGAATTCTGACGGATACACCGATATCCGGAACATAATCGGGAGTTCCCATGTAAGTATAACCCAAATCATTTTTTATTTTTTTTGCAACTTCAAGATGTTCCTCAAATCCTATATCATAATTAGGTTTAAGATAACAGCCTATATAATTTTTATAATAACGGGAATCCGGCTCATAGTCATACGTCACAACAGTGAAATCAAGGTTGTTATCATCGATATACTGCTGAAGTACCTCGGCTCTGTTTTCCACTGTTGTGTCATACGCATAACTGGTTATTGACGGTGAAAAACATTGCCAGTTCACACGACACCAGCCGTCTGCACGGTGATAATCAAAGCTGACAATTTCGGCAAGTTCTTTCAAATCCTGATATATCTTTCTGGCATGATAAATCATTTTATCCGAACCGCTGTAACCATACACCGTATATGAAGTTATACCGTCGTAGATGTCAGACTTGATATAGTATGATTCATCATAGCTTTTTATAATTTCGGAAACAAGTTCTGTATCGTCATTATTCCGAAGTCTGATATCCATATATGGAGTATAATAATTTTCAACACGGATACACATACCGTCTTCCACATTTTTTTTGTAATAGAATTTTGTCCACTCATGAGACTTCGTATCTTTTTCGCCTTCATTAAAAAATCCGTCATTTTCAAATTCCACATAATTTGCTATTTCCTGCCTGTACTGTGGAGTATTGCAGTTCTGACAATCGGGATAATAACCGGCATCAGTGTTGAAAACACTCACAGAGGAAAGCAGAAAAGCACCTGACAACAGAGCAGATAAAAGACGTTTTTTCATAAATATCACCTCATTATCTATAACAGGAAAGCTATAATTTATCATTAATATAATTATATCACAAAAGTAATAAAATGTCAACAGATTAGACAGAAAGCAATTATTTTTATGAATATTGCACAATTAAAACTTTAATTCGACATCATCTTTTTAAAAATCTTATAATCGTTATATTGTGATTGACAAATTTATTTTTGTA
>CAMWYX010000075.1 GCA_947178575.1 uncultured Ruminococcus sp.
CCAACCACCGACCGTGAGATTTTCAGGAAGCGATGTAAGTTCGGTACAGTCATTAAGGTAAAGATTACCATTACACTGGTTCATAATTTTCTGTAAATCCTCAATTGTGGGATTTGGGGTTATTTTGAATGCCATTTAAATTTTCCTTTCTTCATTTTTACGCCTTTTCTGTTTGTTTTTCGGATTTGATGTCATTTAAGGCAGCTTCTGCTTGTGCCAGTCGCATATTTATAAAAAACGCTGCCACAAAATCAAAGATTGCTTCAATCTGAAGTTTCTGCGATTGTGTCAATGGAATGATTTTTTTACCCATTTCCTGCGGTGTAGGTATGTATTCTTTATCAGTTCTCATCAAACCGCCTCCTTTTTGCGTTCGATAACCGGCAGAATACCATCTGTTTTCAGCAGGTCATAAATGAATAGCCTGCCTTTCTGAGTCCAGTAAGTATGTACTTTTGTATGCTGAAAGCCGTCAGGTCTGTTAAGAGTGTGCGTTTTCGTACTTGTATAGCCGTTCTGTGCATACTTCTGATACAAAAGCCATATATCGCCCTGCTTGAACTGCACACCCTTTTCGTGAAGAAATTTGTTAAGCCATATAGCAGTTTTTCCGTAATCTTTTGCAATTGTTGAAGTTGAGATTAAACCACTGCTGTTCAGAACCACATCATAGTAGCTTGCTTTCGGCTGCAATTCGCTTATCTGCTGTTCCTGCACGGCTACTGTTGTTTCAAGTGCCTTTCTTTTTGCCTGTTCCTCTTTAAGAGTTGTTGCAAGCTGAATCAGGAAATCCGGAGAAGTGAGAGCCTTTTCAAGCGTGTTTTCCGTCATATATGCCCCATGCTTGCGTATTGTCGGGAGAACTTCATCAAACACCCAAGTTTCAAAGCGTTCTGCATCTGGTCTTTTGCTATGAGTGACCAGTCTGTACATATCGCCCTCTGTGATAAAAGTTGTTTCCTGATTACCGCCATTTGTAAGGACGGGATATTTTACCCCACCCTTACAATGTGCCGTAATTGCGTGTCTTGTGTCTTTGTAACCAAGAGCCTTAGCAACATCTGCACCGCAGAAAAGCACCTTGCCGTCTGTTGTCTCCAGTGTACGTACAGAACCAAACTCCGCACTGCTGAAGATTTCAAATTTGTTTTCGGTCATTTTCAATCTTCCTTTCATTTTTAAATTTTCAAAATTCTTTCAGCTTGTTTCACTCTCATCACATCAAGCCTGCTGGGGTTTCCTCTCGGCGTTCCGTTTACTGCTGTGTCCCTTGCTGTGATTATAGTATACACTAAAAAAGTGTATTTGTCAATAGTAAAAACGCTTTTTCAGCGTTTAATACAAAATAATTTAGTATTAATTGTGTAAAATTACTAAATTTATTAGTTTTACTAGCAAATCCAGAATTTCTTATTGACAAATACGCTTTTTTGGCGTATAATTATTTTTAAAGGGTGTCACGTTTCGTTACACCCTTACAAATGAAGGAGGTGAAAAAATGGATATGAAAATAAAACGAGGACAAATTCTTAGGCAACTTAGACTTTTAAGACAATTGACACAAAATGAAGCCGCTGAAAATTTTGGAATATCGCAACAAACATATCAAAAATATGAAAGCGGAAAAACAGAGCCACCGTATGATTTACTATGTGATTTTGCTGCTTTTTATGGAGTATCAACCGATTATCTCTTAGGGCGAACCCCTGTAAAACAAATGGCGACCGAGCAGCCCGACCCGCTTGCAGATATTGATGTTTCTGCACTTGAAAAACGCATCATCAAAAAATATACGGAGTTCAACGACTTTGAAAGGGCTGTTTGTGTAGAACTACTCAGGCAACTGACAACTGTTTTTGATGACGAAAAGCCGCCGCAGCCTGTAGAACTGCCAAAGCCTGATATTCAGGTTTCGCAGATAAGAAGTTCAGGGATTGCAATTGCTCGAGGCGGAAATGGTTTTAAGCCAGCACCAACAAAAGAGCAGATAGCGAGCTTTATACCTGTTCCAGAAGACGAGGATTTGTAAACTTTAGAAAATTTTTTCAACAAAAAAACGCCTCTAACTATTAAAATATAGTTGGAGGTGTTTTTTATGAACTATAATATATATAAGTATGCAAGAGATGCGGCATGGAAATTTCTGATTGAAAGCCATGTAACGTCCTTGCCTGTAAAGCTTTCAGAGATTTGCCGGCAAAGAGGGATTCTTTTACTCTACGACTATGACGGGAAATATCTTTCCGGAGGCGAAAACGGGTGTACATTTACTGATGATGAAAAAAGATTCAATATAATCTTGAACCCCGATGATAGTATAGAGTTAAAGAGATACACAATGGCTCACGAACTCGGACATATTTTTCTTGACCACCTTGTAAACACAACATTCAGCAGTTCAGACATGGAGTATCAGGCAGAACGTTTCGCGATTAACATTCTCGCACCAGCCTGCGTTCTGTGGGGACTGGATTTACATACGGCAAAAGATATTTCCGAAGCGTGTAATATTTCCGAAAAAGCAGCACAAAAAAGAGCCGAAAGAATGGCGGTACTGTATAGGCGAAACAAGTTCTTGACTTCTCCTCTTGAAAAACAGGTCTTTGAGCAGTTTAAAACGTTTATGTTAAAATAATCACCATTTTGTAACAACAGACGGTAAGAAGTTTTAGACTTTTTACCGTCATTTTTTAAAATTCTTCTTGCATTTCATGACAGTATATGATATAATGAAATTATATATAGCATAAATCAATAAGAATACAAAAAAACGCCTACTTTATAAATAGGCTGGAAAGAGGTTTAAAATGGCTAAAGTAAAAAAGAAATGGATTATTATTGGCATAATTGCGTTTTTTGCTATTGGAATCGGTGGAGCTGCTATTAGAGATATTGGCAGCGAGACAGACGATACATCAGATTCTTCTTCCGAACCGGCAACATCAGCAGAGGTTACAACAGAACCCGAAACAACTACAGCCGAACAAGAAACATCAGAAGATTCTACAGAAGCAGTTACCGAAGCAATAACTGAAGCTCCAACTGATGAAAGTAAAAGTGATGAAATATCAACTGATTCGGCTGAAAAATCTTATACATTATTGCATGGTGAGCTTTTAAGCACTATCATTAATAACATTGACGGTAAAAAAGTTATTGTTGTAAAATCAAAAATCAAACCAAGTTATAATAATAAAGCTACTATAAATCAAAATTACTTCAATGTTGAAGATTTAATTAAAGAGCAAGGCTGTGATTCTTTTGACGAAATCCAATATTGGGCAGTTGCTGATATGACTGACGGTTCAGAACAGAAAGTTGTATCTTTCACGGTAAGCAGTTCATTAATTAAAAAGATTGCTGATGATTCAGTTGTTGCTATTCAGTTTGGTGACTATGTGGACGACTTATATATTTTGCCAAGTTTGCAGGACTGATTTTACATAAATTTCTTAATTGCCAACCCTCTAACACAGAATACATTCCAGACGAAAACTAAAATTAAAAGTAAAGCACCTCAAACGGGGTGCTTTTTGTTTGCAAGCGGTAGCCTGTCCGGACGCAATCATAATTTTTTTCAAACATTATTAACAAAAATGTCGTACTTACGGAAATCAAAACCGTCGCAATTATCATTATCTTTATGCTTAGACGGCTCTTCGGAGTTTGAGTTAAGACTATATTCTACATAGTCGTTCAGGATAATCTTTTTAAAGTACGCATAGCGATTAGAAATTTCAGTTTTAGAAGCACTTGTATTAAGCCTTGAATAAGCGTTAAGGAGATAGTGGTATCGAGCGACAGAGATATCATCAACCGGACAAGCCTCGGAATACTTTTGTTTTATGAAACTGTCCATAACAACAATAATAGAAAAAATTTCTTCCATTTGTACTTCTGTAAACTCATTTTTACAAGCCTCGGCAAGAAAAGAAAGTTCTTCGTTTGAATATCCATTCTCCTTTGGTTGCTTATCAGGAACGCAATCATGCTCTGTCTGTGGTTGCTTGTATATGAACTCATCAAGTTCCATAGGGTCACGATGATTGTCATTCTTTGAGATGTGAAATATAATTGTCAGCCATTTACCACCTATTCCCGTTTTACCGCACTCATAACTAAAGAATATATCAGTATTTTGCGATAATGCTTCTTGACAACTTTCTAAAATACGAATTTTGAAGTTTGCAAAACGAGTATATGAATTAGCAGGAATATACAGAAATTCACGAAGTTCAGAAACCTTTATTTCAAATCTACCTAATCTCTCATGCTGTTTCAAAAGTTCGTACATTCTCAGCTGATTAACAGATTTAAGCCGTAAAGCGTTCCACAGTTCATAGGTAAAGTAATTCTTTTTCAGATTAAAAAGCAACGGTAACGCCTTATCATGTGCATCAATTTCAACCACCCATGAGTCAGAATCATCTTTGAAAAGCTCGACTTCTTTAAAAATCTGAAAAGAAGATAATCCACCCTTATCGTTAGGCATATGAACAACTTTACAAAGCAAGCCATTTACAGTCATTTTAAAATGATTTATATTCATTCGACCTATTTCCATTATCTTCTGAAAATCAGACAACGGAAAACGCACACGCCGTGTTGAAGCATCACGAGCATTGATTTTTGAAAGATATATGCTGAAAAACCGCAGTTCCTGCAAGCTCATTTTAGTGCTTCTGATTTCGTTAAGTTTATTACTTTTTTCAATTTTATATGTATTTTTTAAAGCCATAAAAAACACCTCCATTGGAATTATATCATAAAAAAAAGAGATTGTCAACACTTTCTCTGTAATGTAGTCAATTGTGCAAATGAATGTAGTCAATTGTGCAAATGAATGTAGTCAATTGTGCAAATGAATGTAGTCAA
>CAMWYX010000076.1 GCA_947178575.1 uncultured Ruminococcus sp.
TTCACATCTTCATACTCTATTAAAACGTTTTTAGCCTATTGGTACAGGTTCTAATTCACTTCCTGAAATAAAAAAATCCCCAGACGGCAAAAAACCGTCTGAGGGCGAAATTACTCGCTGTACCACCTCAGTTTATCGGAATAAAATATTCCGACCTCAAAAAGCTATAACGGGCAGACCCGTCCGTACCTACTGAACAAAAACTATGATTTCAGTGCAGAAGCTCCGAGATGTAATTCCCTGTGAATCCTCACTTCCTCGCACCGACCGGAAGCTCTCTGAATCGGGTTAAATCGCAGGTTTAATCTTTTCAACGCCTTTAACAAAAACATGATAACATAAATATCAATAATTGTCAAGGTATTATAAAAGTTAAATCAAAAAAATATATATCCCCCTATTGACTTTTTATGTGGGATAGTGTATAATAATATCGTTGAAATGCTGATGTGGCACAGTCGGTAGCGCAACGCCTTGGTAAGGCGTAGGTCGTCGGTTCAAGTCCGATCATCAGCTCTATTCCTGCGAGTGAACTGCTTGCAGGATTTTTTTTAGGCAGGTTTTCTATGAAACAGAAGATAAAAAATTTTTTCAGAGATTTCTTCATATATTTTTTTAATACACCGGTTTTCCCGTCGCTGGTGCTGATATGCTCTGTGTTTATGCTCGCTGTAACAGCTGACGAACCGGTAAGAGCCAAGTATTCATATCAGATATCCGCTTTGCAATATGCACGTTCTACATCTTTTCCGGTATATTCTGCGGAATTAACCACGGAATCAGCCGAAACAACCGCAACGGCAGAAATTCCGGTTTGTGATACCGTTCCGTATTACACAGAGCCGGTTACAGAGACGGAAACAACAACTACTGCTATTACTACTGTTCCGGAAACTACAACGTTCTGCACTAATACTTCTACAGCTTCAGCAACTACCGCCGAAATATCGTATCAGCCACCAGTATATGACTATAATTCTCTTGTATCAGCTTTTTCGCCGAATTATTCTTACTATCTTGACAGAATGGTTGTTGTCGGCGATTCCATTGCATCAGGATTCAATGTGTGTGGATATATTCCATATGAACATAACCTCGCTCAGGAATCAATGGCGATATGGAATATGTACAACTACGGCTTCGACATCGGAGGCGGATATATGGGAGTTCTTGAGGCAGCAGCATATGCCTATTCACCCCTTTATTACGTGTCTATCGGAATGAACGATATTTTCGGAATGACTCCCAATGAATATGCATGGGAAATGCGTTCAATTGTGGAATATATTCAGGCGTATGTTCCAACTGCTACTATAGTTGTGGGAGCAATTACGCCGGTTTCTGCGTACAATTACTATACAACAAATGACGTGCTTATTGAGTTCAATAATGCACTTGAATGGGTTATCAATGATATGGCGGACAGCCATGTAATATATTTCAATGCAAATGATGCACTGTGCGACCACAGCACAATGACTCTCAGCTGGGATTTTGCAGGAGAGGACGGACTTCATCTCAATGCCGGAGCATATAATCATCTTCTTAACTGTCTGTTCAATTATCTCGATATGACTCCCGCTTTAGAACAGATGCAGAAACATGAGGAAAGTCTGTGGTCGGACTGGTGGTAAAAAAGGAGGCGGAAGTGTGGATTTAAATGTAAACAGCGGTGTCTGGGGAACTATGTTCGGCATTCCGTGTATAGTTGCCGATAATTTTCTTAAACTCGCCACAGGAAATCAGATAAAAGTTCTTATTTATATTCTTCGCCATGCCGGCAGACCGGTATCTTCCGACGAACTTTCATCAATGGTCGGAATATCACGTGATGAAGCAGAAGAATCCGTGATGTTCTGGCAGCAGGCGAATATTTTCGCCACGGATAATCATACAGCTGTACAGTCAATTATGTCTCCGCCTTTGCCCCACGAACCGGTAAAGACTGTTCAGCCGGAAAATACATCGGAATCCGTTTTTTCTCCTGCAAGACCAAAAAAAACCATGCTTACAGCATCTGAAATCGCAGAGATAATAAATAATGATTCCGATGTCGCCGAACTTTTCAGATGTGTGGAGTCCCTCCTCGGAAGTGTAAACTATACCATGCAGAATACTCTGATACGCATTCACAGCGAATTCGGACTAAAGACAGAAGTTGTTATGACTCTTATTACATACTGCAAGGAAATCAATAACATCAATCCCCGAAATATCGAAAGAACCGCCGAAAACTGGCGTGATTCCGGAATAAATTCCCTTGATTCGGCTTTGAATGAGGTTCAGAAACTCAGCAGTATTCAGGAATACCGCAGTAAAATCATGAGGATTTTCAAAGTAAATGACATTGCAAAAAAATATGAAAAATTCATAGAACAGTGGAAACAATGGAATATTTCCCTTGAACTCGTCACTCTTGCCTATGAGCGTACTCTCGAACAGATTAATAAACTAAGCTATCCATATATAAATAAAATTCTTATATCATGGCACAATGAGGGATTTACAGATGTTAAGGACGTTGAAAATTCGGAAAAAAAATATAAGGACAGCAGAAAAAGTTCCGGCGCACCGCTCGACG
The DNA here is from genome assembly GCA_947178575.1 of uncultured Ruminococcus sp. Classification (GTDB taxonomy): domain Bacteria; phylum Bacillota; class Clostridia; order Oscillospirales; family Ruminococcaceae; genus Ruminococcus. Next base: position 2,582 of record CAMWYX010000076.1, read on the forward strand.
GATTTGATGCCGAAAAATACAAAATATTCATCAACAATGTGTAAGGAGATGATTTTTTGGACAGCGAAATATTTGACCGTGCTCAGATTATTATGGCACAGAGACGTAATAAGGCTCAGGCTGAAAATGAAAGACGTATACAGGAAATAAATAAGAAAATCCCTGAAATAGCTCAGATAAATGAAGCTCTTTTCAATACCGGAAAAGACCTTATCCGGATTATTTCCGAATCGAAAGGTAAAGATGTAGCCGCACAGATTGAACAGATAAAACAGAATAATCTCGGAGCTCAGCAGGTTGCAGGCAATCTTCTTACTTTTTACGGTTATCCGGCAGACTATCTCGATATACACTATATGTGTCCGCAGTGTAATGATACAGGCTATAACGGAAACAGCTTCTGTACCTGTATGAAAAATCTTTTTTCCAAACTCACCGCCGAAAAAATGAATGAAAAATCCGTGCTTTCTCTTTCGAGTTTTGAGACGTTCAGCCTTAAATTCTATGAGGGCGACGATTATTTTGCAATGGAAAAACTTCTGGAATACGCCGAAAAATACGCCTCGGATTTCAGCACAAAATCAGACAATATCCTGATTTACGGCAAAGCCGGTCTCGGCAAGACGCATATATCGCTTGCCATTGCAAATGTCGTCATACAAAAAGGTTTCAGTGTTATCTATGATTCGGCGATAAATATTCTTCGGGATATTGAAAAGGAACATTTCAGCTATGATAAATCAACGGAAATGCTTGATACAATAACCTCGTCTGATTTGCTTATAATGGACGATTTGGGTACGGAGTTTGAATCAAAGTTCTATATCTCCGCCGTTTACAATATTGTGAACAGCAGAATTATAAAAAATAAACCAACTATCATAAATACAAATATGACTGTTGAGGATATATCAAAAAGATATGGCGGAAAAGTGGCTTCACGTATCGGCGGTATGTATACGGTGCTTGAGTTCAGAGGCTCTGATATCAGATACAAGAAAAAATATTCTGAAACATATGAAAAATAGCGGTTTCCCAAAAAACCGCTGTTTTTGTGTGAATATACAATAATTAATGCAATAATGCATAAAAATTGTATGATTTTCCAAAATAAGCCCTTTTAAGATGTTAATTTATTAAATATGCCGATTTTAAGGCAAAATCTGGATTTATGTAAAATGACGAATAAAAAACACGGATTTATAGGATTTCACTTATAATCCGGTAACAGATTGATAACAATAAATTTTTATGTCGTTTTACGTCGTGTATTTTGTTTTAACGGAAAATCTACAGATTTCGTAATATATAATTGTTATATGGAATAAAATTGGTAAAGATTTATACGGATTGTAATTTTAAGAATAATATTTAATTAAACCCGTTGTAACTATTCAGTAACCATTTGTAAGCATTTGTCGATGAATTAACCTGATTTGTATTTATTTATTCACAGAATATTAATAAAATTTATGGTCAATATCACCAAAAAGGCTTTCAGGCAATATCGTTTATTTATGCGGAAAATGGAAATGTTTTTGAAACTATTGCTATTTTCTGTGAAATGTGGTAGTATTATATCAGCCCTTAAAAAGGGAAATTTACCGCTTTTCGTGGAAAGGATTGAGTTGATTTGAGAAAAGCTAAAGTCGCAGCATTTATTATCGGTGGAGTTTCAACCTGCATTTTCGGAGGAGTTTTCGGATTCTATGTAACTTCACAGACTGTTAATCCAGTCGCTCCAAATAATGATGTCAGAAAACTTTATGAAGTTCAGAACGAAAGATTAGTAAATAATGTTGCCCCCGTAACTTCTATCAAACCTATGGCCAATACATACACAGATACTTATACAGAATCTTATAACGATACCTATACGGATTACTACACAGATTCCTATACGGATTATTATACCGATTCTTATTCGTATGATGAGGATTGGTCATATACTCCTGCTCAGGATTATCAAGCTCAGGAAATGTGGGTTAAACCCGCTTACGATGAGTATCTCTATAATGATTCGTATAATGAATCGTACAATGATTACTCCTACAGCGAACCTGCTTACAATGACTATTCCTACAGTGAACCTGTTTACAATGACTATTCATACAGTGAGCCCGTTTACAATGATTATTCCTACAGCGAACCTGCTTA
>CAMWYX010000077.1 GCA_947178575.1 uncultured Ruminococcus sp.
TTGAAAAGTTTTGTGATTTCCGCTGTCGTTCCTGACGACTTAATTATTATATCACTATTTTTTCATTTTGTCAAGCAAATTATTCTTAACATATTTCAATGATTTTTATATATTCTGCATAAGTCACACTTCCGTGACAAAAAACATAAATCTTATAACAAGAAGAACAGACATAAAAATAAGAACTGCTGAAACTATGATATTCTTTTTTAGTGCAGATGTGTATTCAAATCTTTCCGGCGACTTACGGCGATATATTATTTCAATCCTTTCACCGACTGAAAATGCCTGTGAATAACCGGTTTTATCATCTGATTCAATATTTCTGCCGTCGACGCAGTATCTCAGAGTATGAACAAAAGTTCCCTGATTCGGCTCACTGACAGCGATTACCTCGCCGGTTGTTTTTATTCCAGTAAACCGCATTACGATAAGTTTTACAAGATATATTACAGCAGCAACCGCAATAATTACGCCTATTGATGCAACTATATAACGCTCCATCACTCACCGCCTTTTTCGTCAGGATTCACATGAACCATAATATGTTTTACTTTCGGGAACTGTTTTTCTATTTCATAGTGTACTGTTTCGGCGATGTTATGCCCCTCTGTGAGAGTTTTATTACCGTCAACGCTTATTTCTATATCGACATATATTTTATTTCCGAAAATTCGTGTATGCATCATATCCACACCGTTTACACCGTTCTGAGACGAAGCACATTCCCTGAGCTGATTTTCTGTTTCGTCGTCGCAGGAATGGTCAACCATTTTATCGACTGCGTCCTTGAAAATATCGTATGACGCTTTGAAGATAAACAGACAGATTATAATACTTGCGATTGGCTCAAGAACAGGAACACCCATTCTTGCACCGGCTATGCCGATAAGTGCACCTATTGACGAAAGTGCATCGCTTCTGTGATGCCATGCGTCCGCCATTATCGCACCGGAATTTAAAACAACACCGTAATAGTGAGTATACCAGAACATCGCTTCTTTTACTGCAATAGAAATCACAGCGGCGACGAGGGCGGAAGCTCCGGGAATCTGTATATCACCGGAATTTCCGGAAAACAGTGTTTTGACGGCATTTTCGCCGATAAACAAACCGGTTATCAAAAGTGTCACCGCAAGAACAATTGCGGCAACACATTCAAGGCGTTCATGACCGTAAGGGTGTTCCTTATCGGATTTTTTAGATGAAAGTTTCACGCCTATGATTACTATTATACTGCTGAAAACATCTGACGCCGAATGTACCGCATCGCTTATCATTGCACCGGAATTGGCAAATATACCGGCAAGCAGTTTAAGACCTGAAAGAATCGTATTTCCGACGATACTGACCATAGAAACTTTAACGGCTGTTTTTTCAAAATCAAGATTCCCCATAATTCCCCTTTTTTAAATATTATTAATAAAAATTATTCTTCGCCGGCCTGTACGCCGTAGAACTGTCTTTTATTCGGGTCAAAGAGCCACATCCACTTATAACCGGTCGGCGGATTATCAGAACCCTTATCGCCTACTTCTGTACTATAATATATTCCGTTTATTTCGACCTCAGAACGGTAATGCTGAATTGTGCAGGCTTTATCTGTCCACATTTCGAGCATATACGAATTATATCCCATATACGCAAGCATTTCGGCGAATGCTCCGTTATACTGTAGACACTGACCTATACCCACATCGAAACAGCAATAAGAACCGCTGTGATTCCACATCTGATAACTCTGATATTCTTCTTCGGAAGCATATTTTACATTTTCGTGAAGCCAGTTCCATGTATATTCTATACGGTCATAGTCCGTCATATCATCGGTGAAATGTTCCTGAGCGAAATTATTCAGAGCGGTGACAGCTTCGTCATTGAGTTCATATGTACCGGAGCGATATGTTTTTCCGTCGTAGTCGTTATTGGATTTTATGTTATAGAGTGGTATATCATAATGTTCGGTACGAGGTGCGGTATTCACGATATATTTTATTGTACCGGGAGTACCGGGGTCAAGACCTTCCGGAGCGAGGACATAATTCACCGGCTTTTTCAGTTCTCTTACGTAGTCGGTGATATTGTCAAATTCTTCACCGCCGATTGAGTGATATGAATAATACATAAGAACATATGAAGCATCGGTGGCATCTATTTTGCCGTCTCCGTCAATATCAATGGCGGATTTCATTTCCCACGTCCAGTCGCTGTGACCTCCTGTTGACATTGTTGAATAGTATACCAGAATATTGGAGGCATCTGAAGCATCAACTATGCTGTCTCCGTTCGTATCGCCGATGATAATCTCCTCATCTGCTGATGCCGAAACCGGTAAAGCGGAAAAAAGTCCGATAAATATCATTGCTGAAAAAGCGGTTGTCTTTTTTAAAATATTCATTTTTTTGCCTCCTGTTATCTCTGTTTATTTTTTCATATACCCAAATCGAGAGTATACGTATTACCGTTTGGAAATTCTACATTAGCCCAGAAATGTTGCCAGTTATCCGAACCGAAAACCCAGCCCTGTATCATGCGGACATTATAGCCCTTATAGACCATATAACCGGCAAGTGCACCGTCGTATTGCAGACACTGTCCGGTTTTCTGGACAAGAGTCGCATTGACATATGAGCTGTTGGCAATTTTGTTATAATCCTCGGTTGTACTGGCATACGTAAAGTTATCGTATATCCATTGTTCCATAGCTTTGAGACGCTGATATGCCGACATATCGCCCGTAAAATGTTCTTTCTCGAAATCGGCGAGTATTTTTCTGTCGGCATTTGAAATATAACTTGTCCAGCTGAATACCGGAGAATCCCCCTGTTCGTCATAGACTGCAAAATCATTATGCGAGTCGCCGGCATACTGTCTGAAAAGAAATTCATTTGGGTCAATGGAGTAGTATGCCGGATAATCACGTGATATTTTTTTATTTCCGTACATGACATAGGGAGTTATCTCAACTGTCATATCGTTGAATCTGTTGACATTGGCAAAACGGTATGTATTGGGTGACGGCTGGAAAAACGTAAGTTTCGGGAGCGTAAGTATTCCACGTCCGTCAGTGCGTTTACAATCCTGAACATCAAGAACCGTCTGTTCATATCCGGAAGGATATGGTATATCAGAACCATAATATTCACATTCGGTAGCGGAATTTTTTATTATTTTCACATCATAGCCTGTTGCGCCGTCGTTTTCATTCCAGTAGAGAAAGACATTACCGCCTCTCGGGGAAATCTTGATTTCGGGCATAGTAAATTCAAATTTTCCTGCTTCTTCGGTAAGAAAATCTTCGATACTGTTTTTACCGCCGGTCGATACATACGAATAGAAAGTAAGGACAGCAGACGCATCAGAGGCATCGACTTTTCCGTCGTAGTTCACATCGGAATTTATTATTTTTTCCTCTGACCAGCCTGTTTCACCGCCGGTAGATACAGCGGAGTAGTACACGAGAATATCCGAAGCATCGGTAGCATCTATCATTCCGTCGGAATTGCAGTCGCCGAACATCATATTACTGTCATCGGCAAATGCCGAAGTAAATCCGGCAGACAAGGCACACAGAACAGATACAACAAATGCCGAAGTTATTTTTTTCACAAAGAATCACCCTTTAATATAATTGCACGAACTGCGTAATTAACAGTTCGTGCGGACAAGAATATATTTTTGATTATGCCATTAATTTTACCATTACGGCTTTCTGAGCGTGGAGACGATTTTCGGCTTCCTCGAAAATTTCTTTTGAATGAGCCTCGAATACTTTTTCTGTTATTTCCTCTTCACGGTGTGCCGGCAGACAATGGAGAACCATAGCATCATTTTTGGCAAGAGCCATAATATCATCATTTATCTGATAGCCGGCGAAAGCTTCACGGCGTTTTGCGGCTTCTTCCTCCTGACCCATAGATGCCCAAACGTCCGTGATAAGAACATCGGCATTTTCGGCAGCCTTTGACGGAGAATTTGTCAGTTCAAAGCAGTCGTATTCCGAGGCGAAGTCGAGTATTTCCTTTGGGGGCTGATAATCATCGGGACAGGCAACAGATACAGCCATACCCATTTTGAGACAGCCGACGATAAGTGAATTAGCCATATTGTTTCCATCGCCGATAAAGCACATTTTAAGACCGGCAAGACTTCCTTTAAATTCACGTATAGTCATGAGGTCTGCGAGAACCTGACACGGGTGGCAGAAGTCTGTAAGACCGTTGATAACCGGAATACTTCCGTATTGAGCCAAATCCTCGACTTCTTTCTGTTCAAATGTACGAATCATTATTCCGCTGAGATACCGTGAAAGTACACGTGCGGTATCCTGAACGGGTTCGCCACGTCCAATCTGCAAATCGTTGGAGGACAGGAAAAGCGGATAACCGCCGAGCTGATACATACCTGTTTCAAAGGAAACACGTGTACGGGTAGAAGCCTTCTGGAAAATCATTCCAAGAGTTTTTCCCTTAAGGCGTGGGTGGGGAATACCGTGTTTAAGTTCATATTTAAGCTGGTCGGCGAGGTCTAAGATTTCTGTAATTTCTTCTGTGCTCAGGTCGAGCATCTTGAGTAAATGCTTCATATCTTCAAATCCTTTCATTATGTAAGAGTGACATCCTCCCCCGCCTATAGAGGCGGGGGGCTTCCTGTTTAACCAGTCTGATACTCTGTGATTTGGCAGAGATGCTGTAG
>CAMWYX010000078.1 GCA_947178575.1 uncultured Ruminococcus sp.
GGCGAACTCTACAAGCATAACGGCGAGTGGAAATTCAATGCTATCGGAAGCGGTTTTCAGGGAGGTCTTGCTGCTCTCTGCGGAAACTATGGCGTTGACGTTGAATAAAGGGGGAATTGAAATTGTCAGTTAATTTGCAGAAAGGTCAGAAAGTCAGTCTTACAAAAGGCAATGCAGGACTCTCAAGAGTTATTGTCGGTCTTGGTTGGGACGAGGCTCAGCAGAAACGTGGGCTTTTTGCTCCGAAGCCACAGGCTATCGACTGTGATGCGTCCGCACTTGTACTCAGGGGCGGTAGACTTATACAGAATGGTGATATTGTTTATTTCGGTCATCTCAAACATGATTCCGGAGCAGTAATGCATATGGGTGATAATCTCACCGGAGCAGGAGACGGAGACGATGAACAGATAATCATCGACCTTTTAAAAGTTCCGGCAGATTGCGATAAAATCGTGATGGTTGTAAATATATATCAGGCGTTTCAGCGGAAACAGCATTTCGGTATGATACGCAATGCGTATATCCGTCTGGTTGACGGACGAACAAGTTCGGAGATGTGCAAATATAATCTTACAGATGATTATTCAGGAATGACTGCACTTGTTTTCGGTGAAGTTTACAAACACAATGGCGAATGGAAGTTCAATGCAGTAGGGCAGGGGACAAATGACCCCGGACTTGCTGAACTCGCAAGAAGATTTACGTAACAGACCAACACTGAAAGGCTTTCCAGAAACGGAAAGTTTTTCAGTGTTTATGTATAGTCAAAATATACAAAACTGATATGATGTTTAAAAGGTATCATTTGTGAATTTTGACCAATTTACTGATAAAGAAGTTATGTATAGTTAAACTTCACAATTTCACATGATATTTAAGAGGTGATATTTATGAAATTTAACGAACTTGCTGATAAAAAAGTTACGTATAGTCAAAATGCACAAAACCAATATGATGTTTAAGGAGTAGTATTTATGAATTTTAACGGACTTACTGACAAGGAAGTCGAAGAATCACGTTCAAAATATGGCTCGAATGATATTCCTGATTCTGAACCTACCACGTTTTGGCAGGAGTTCAAGGAGACATTCAGTGACCCGATGATAAAGATTCTTCTTGCTATTGCAGCTCTTATGATAATTATGTTCTTTTTCGGTTATGCCGAAATCTATGAACCGGTAGGCACAATTGTTGCGGTTCTTATCGTGGCTTTTGTATCTGCTAAGACAGGAGTTGCAAGCGATACTAAATATCGTGAACTTAAGGACAATACCGAAAAGGATAAATGTAAAGTTTACAGAAACGGTGTTGTTGTCGTTATTGATGTTGATAATGTTGTAACAGGGGATAAGGTACTTTTACAGGCAGGCGATAAAATTCCGGCTGACGGTATTCTTATTTCCGGTTCGCTCAGAGTTGATAATTCAGCTCTTAACGGTGAAGCCGAGGAGTGTAAGAAAACTGAAGCTCCTGTAGGTTTTGAACTTGCAGAGGAAATCACCGGAGATACTTTCGTTGATTCACATTCTCTTTTCAGAGGAGCAGTTGTATTCGACGGTGAAGGTGTTCTTGATGTAAGAAAAGTCGGTCTTAAAACCATGATGGGCAAAATGGCAGAGGAAATGCAGGAAGAAGAACCCGATTCTCCGCTTAAAGTAAAACTTGCCAAACTTGCAAAGCAGATTTCCACATTTGGTTATATCGGAGCTGTTGTAATTGCCGTACTTTATATAATTTATGATATTTTCATTATTTCCAGTCCGGCAGAATTTTTTGCTTTGGGTGTTCCGGATATAATCAAGAAAATAGTCGATGCTGTATCTCTTGCCGTTGTAATTATTGTATGTGCAGTTCCGGAAGGTCTTCCTCTTATGATTTCTCTTGTACTCATGCAGAATACAAGTAAAATGCTTGACCACAATGTGCTTGTTCGTAAAGCAGAGGGTATTGAGACTGCCGGTTCGTTGAATATACTTTTCAGCGATAAGACAGGTACTATCACAAAAGGAATGCTTGAAGTTGTTGACTTCTTCACCGCTGACGGAAAGTCAATCGCCATTGACCAGCTTGATAATTATAAAGATGTCAGCAGAAATATGTATCTTGCAATCGGCAAGAATACACGTTCGCTCTTTGATGCGGAACACAAAGTAATCGGCGGAAACGCCACAGACCAAGCACTTATGAAATTTATCGGTGAGGAAACATTCAATAATCTTCAGGCTGACACATCATGTGTTGTAACTGAAAATCAGGGATTTAACTCAACAAACAAATTCAGTCAGGCAAGAATTGAAAGTCTTGGAAGAACATTCTATAAAGGTGCTCCGGAAAGACTTCTTGCATCTGCAACAAAATATCTTGATTCTGACGGAAATATTAAGCCTATGAATAAAGCTGTTCTCGATAAAAAGATAGATGAGCTTGCGGCAAAGGCTATGCGTGTTCTTGCCTTTGGCTACTCTGAAAAGCCTATGGTTGAAAGTAAAATCAATGATGATATTGTAATTATCGGTTTGGTTGGAATACGTGATGATGTAAGACCGGAAGCAAAAATTGCTATTGCAGAAGTTCAGAATGCCGGTATTCAGGTAGTTATGATAACCGGTGACCGTTTGGAAACAGCTAAGGCTATTGCTAAGGATACAGGACTTCTTAAGAACGAGTCTGATATTGCTCTTTCTTCTATGGATTTAAATGCCATGTCTGATGATGAGGTTAAGAAGATAATACCAAATATCCGTGTTATTGCTCGTGCTCTTCCTACCGATAAATCGAGAATGGTTCGTCTTTGTCAGGAAATGAATCTTGTTGTAGGTATGACAGGTGACGGTGTTAATGATTCACCTGCTCTTAAACGTGCCGATGTAGGTTTTGCAATGGGCAGCGGTACTGAGGCCGCTAAAGAAGCCGGAAAAATTGTTGTTCTTGATGATAATTTCCAGTCAATCCGAAATGCTATCTGGTACGGACGTACAATTTATCACAATATCCTTAAATTCTGTAAATTTCAGCTTGTTATCAATGTGGCTGCTGTAATCGTAAGTGCTGTTGCACCGTTTTTCGGCGTGGAAGAACCTTTGAAAGTAACTCATCTTCTATTTGTAAATCTTGTTATGGACGGACTTGGTGCAATTATGCTTGGTAATGAACCGGCTATTCCGAAATATATGGAGGAAATGCCTCGCCGACGTGATGAAAGTATAATCAATAAGTCTATGGCTATTCAGATAGGTATAATGGGTGCTTGGCTTACGGCATTGAGTTTCGTATTTCTTAAAGTTCCTTTCTTTATGAATACTTTTTTTGACGGCAATGAGGACAAGCTTCTTACAGGATATTTTGTAATGTTTATTGTCAGCGCACTTTTCAACGGATTTAATGTAAGAGACGACGGATTTAAAATTTTCAGCGGTCTGAATGAAAACAAGGGATTTCTTAAGGTATTCTTTACGATTATTCTTGTTCAGGCGGCTATTGTGAACTTTGCTCTTATTCCTTTTGCTCCGTGTAAATGGATAAGCAATATGTTTAGTTGTGTACCGTTTGGAATACTTGGCTGGATATGCGTGATTGTTCTTTCAGCAACTATGATACCGGTTGACCTTATAAGAAAAGCATTAAGCAAAAAATAACAGTAAATAAAAATATGTCCGACTAACCAGCCGGACATATTTTTTAATTATATACAGTAATCGTCTGTAATTTCTTCTGATGTGTTATCGATTATCTGTTTTAGAGTAATTCCATCAAGATAATTATTGATTACTTCATATAAGCCAAACCAGATTTTGTACGTTGTGCAATATGATATTTTTTCACAAGTATTTTCTTCTTTTGATTCGACGCATGGAACTGGTGCGAGACTACCCTCAGTCGCTCTCAGAATATCTCCTACTGTTATTTTATCAGGATTTTTCTTTAGGGAATAGCCTCCCTTGTTTCCTCTTGTTGATTTAATAAAACCGGCTCTTGTAAGCAGGGGAACGATTTGTTCAAGATATTTTTGTGAAATAGATTGCTTTTCTGAAAGCGAATTAAGTGATATATATTCATCTGGTTTAGCTTTAGCAAGCTCTGTCATAATGCGAAGTGCATATCTTCCTCTTGTAGAAACTTTCATTGTCATTTCTCCTTCATCTAGTAAAATAACTCACTCTTATACACATCTCCGAGCCCACGAGACGCTCATGAATCTCGTATGCCGGCTT
>CAMWYX010000079.1 GCA_947178575.1 uncultured Ruminococcus sp.
TCACATCTTCATACTCTATTAAAACGTTTTTAGCCTATTGGTACAGGTTCTGAAACGTTTCAGAGCATGAAGCATTGCAACAGTCAAAATCACAAATACAACTGTTACTCCTCCGAAAGATAAAGCCTTGACGGGAATATAACTTTTTAAAATATCATTCTTGCTTACGTATGCCCGTACAAATCCTTTGTCAGATATGTGTTTTATATCTCTGTCAATATAGTAATATGAAATATTTTCTGCAATTACATTTGCAGGTGCGAACGCTCTTTTTTTATCAATCTGTACTCCGTCCGGAACTGAACCCCATATTATATCTCCTTTATCATCAATAATGACAATATACATATCAGAATATTTTTTTTTGATTCTGCTCTCGTTCACGCTGAGTATTCCGTTATCATTCACAATATTTTCTGAAAGACTGGTGACTTGTTGTGTAAGACTGCTCCGGATATCAAGTTCAACTGACTGGGTGATATATAAATGAATAAACCAAGTCATAATAAAAAACATTATTATTTCGGATATAAACCATATTGTCATTATGTAGGTCATAACAGACTGATTTTTCATTCTGATTTTAATTGGTAACCAACTCCCCTGACAGTGTGAATTATTTTTTTATCATATCCGTCATCGATTTTTTTACGCAGATAGCGAATATATACATCTATAATATTTGAACAGTTTTCGCTGTCAAAGTGCCACAGATTATTTTCAATCTGCTCTCTTGTCACAACTAATCCTTTGTTCCTTACAAGATACAATAACATCTGAAATTCCTTTGCAGAAAGTGAAATAGGCTTATCTTTGCGAAAAACTGTATAATCATTACAGTTAATAATAAGCTCACCGCAACGATAGATATTTTCACGTGTTTCGACCTTTTTTCTTAGCATTACACGAATACGAGCCAAAAGCTCATCAAAGTCAAATGGTTTTGAAATATAGTCATCTGCTCCTAAATCCAGTCCATGAATAATGTCTTTTTTTGAATCTCTCGCAGTAAGAAACAGTACAGGGGTTTGGATTCCCTTGCTTCTGATTCTTTCAAGCACATCAAAACCGTCAAGTGTCGGGAGCATAATATCAAGTATTGCACCATCATACTCTCCCAGTGATAAATACTCATACGCCTCTTCTCCATCAAAGCACGAATCAACGATATATCCGTTGACAGTAAGTTCTTTTGTTATTATTTCATTCAAGTCTTTTTCGTCCTCAACCACAAGCAATTTCATGCCCCATATTCTCCTTTTATCAGAATTTTGTCAGAATCCCCGGTTTCTCAGTAGGTACAGCGAGCGTATGCAGGGGATAGTTCACATTTATTATATCATATAGTTTCCGGTAAATCAATGTTTTTTATTCTTTTCCCCGCAGTTTTCAGATATGTTTATAGTCAGACTGATAAAAAAATACCGATAAAAATTGTTTGTTGACACAAACACTTTTTTGTTATATAATAGTAATATAAAATTTCAAGAGGTGATAGAATGTCAAAGAAAACGATTTCTTTATTGCTTACAGGAATAATATTTCTGACATCATGCGGTAAACCTGCATACGATAAAGAACCGCAAAACAAATCATTTTTCGCAATGGATACATATATGAGTATCACAGCTTACGGAAAAAATGCCGAAACTGCTTTGAATCAGGCAGAAAAGAAAGTGTCAGAGTTAGAAAATTTATGGTCTGTGACAAAGGAAAACAGTGAAATTTATAAGATAAATCATAATAACGGGGAAAATGTTTCTGTAAGTCCGGAAACTGCGGAACTTATTGATTTTTCGCTGGAAATTTCTGAAATAACAGGTGGAGCATTGGATTGCAGTATTTATCCGGTTCTGACGGAATGGGGTTTCACCACAAATGATTATAAAATTCCGACAGATGAAAAACTTTCGGAACTCCTTGAATATACTGATTACAGGAAAATCAGATTTGACGGCGAAAATGTACAGATTCCCGAAAATATGCAGATTGACTTAGGTGCAGTCGGCAAGGGGTACACTGGTGATATAGTTACAGAAATACTTAAAGAAAACGGTATTGAATCTGCTTTACTTGATTTGGGCGGTAATATTCAGACAGTCGGTACAAAGCCGGACGGTACGGAATGGAAAATCGGTCTGAGAAGTCCGTTTAACGAGGGAAGTTTTGCAACACTTGAAATTTCAGATTGTGCTGTTATTACTTCAGGTGGTTATGAACGATATTTTACTGGAGATGACGGTGAAACCTATTGGCATATCCTTGACCCGAAAACCGGTAAACCTGCTCACAGCGGATTGATTTCCGTGACAGTTATCGGCAGTGAGGGAAGACTTTGTGATGCGTTTTCTACTTCTCTTTTCGTAATGGGAATCGAAAAAGCAACGGAACTGTGGAAAAAACGTGATGATTTTGAAATGGTATTGGTTACTGAGGACGGAAAAATTTATCTGACACAAGGCATTGAAAATAAATTTTCACTTAATCAGATTTACGGAAATTTACATACGGAAGTTATTTACAGATGAAAATACAGAAAATATTGATTTTTGGGACAGATTCGCAGGACAGAACCATTTGTTTTCAGGCATAATAAATATTTTCTGTATATTTCAGTGACACAAGCTCATGAACTTCCTTTACCCGATGAAATACTCGGCACGATACTTTATTTTCCCTATGAGAACAGGCTCTAAGTATTACAGTTGTAAAAAGTGGGCGTTCCAATGACAGACAGAAGCAGTAAGCTGATGTTTTAATTTTCATTTAACATATTTAAAGCAAAGAGTAAAATCAAAGTTTGCTGTATATATAAAATCGGCTATCATATGACGTATTTCCGTTTTGCTTATTACAACTTTGATTTTCTCTTTTTTTTAAAATCTTCCATTGTATTTTTGTATGTAACCGACATATCAGGAAGATGCTCAAACTGTTCCCTTAATACTGTCAGAAAAGTATGTGCCAGACAGGATAATGTGATATGCTTATGCCAGCCGTCATAACTTCTTACTTCGTACTGGTCAAGCCCTGTTTCTCCCTTCATTTCCGCAAAATTCATTTCTATTGTCCATCTGATTCCTGCTGTTTTTACAAACTCTTCGGTTTGGGTTTCACAGCTTCCGTATGCAATATATCCCCGTATCTGAGAATTATCAGTTAAACTTCTTCTGAATATAAGATATTTTCTGTGATTTTCAATGCTGCAATTTACTTCAATATACTGCCATTCAAATATTTTTTCTCCTTTTGTTCCGTTGCCTGTACTTATTCTTACCCATTTTTCCTCATCAAGATGTCCCTTTATTTCTTTTACTGAATATTGCCTCAAACCAACCCATATGTATTCCTTTCCTGATACTGCAAACATATATTTCCTGTCTTTTTCTTCAAGATACTTCTGTATTCTGCTGTCTGCTCCATATACACTGTCTCCTGTCACCCATTGAAATGGTATTCCGTTTTCATATGCCCGTTTTATCATTTCAAGTGCCATCTGTGTTTTGGTTCTGAACTGATATTCTTCAGGTATTCCTGCCTTACTGCACCGTTCTTTATCGTCAGTCCATTGTTTTGGAATATACAGCTTTCTGTCAATACAGCAGAATTTATCATTTACTGCATAGTTCATGAATACGCCTATCTGACAGTTTTCTATTCTGCCGGCTGTTCCGCTGTACTGTCTCTGTACTCCTGCTGACATCTTTCCCTGTTTCAGAAATCCAGTTTCGCCTGCTACAAGCACTGCTGACCTGTCATGAAATTTTTCCTTTACGTATTCCTGTAATACATCTCTTAATTCATCCGCACTCCATCTTCCACTACCGATAAACTGCTTCATTCTGTACGGCGTACTTTCTCCAAGTATTTCTGACATCTGCCATCCGTTTTTTCTTTCCGCTCTGCTCATCAGTCCCTTTATATATTTTTCTGCTTCATTCAAACCTGATTTGCTGTAATAGCATTTCCTGGTAATGTACCAAAAAGGTTGAAAACGGTGAAGAGATGTGATATAATAAGATAAAAAGGGAGTGA
>CAMWYX010000080.1 GCA_947178575.1 uncultured Ruminococcus sp.
TCTATTATATATCATTTTTATTTTTTGTCAAGTGCTTATGTGAACACGCTCTAGTCAGATTTGAAAGAGCAAGTTCCTGAATCTTTTCGGATGATTTCCGGTCATTCTGAACCTTTGACAACATTTCCTTTTTCAGTCTGATTTCTTCCGGAATCTTCTCAATCTTTTCCTTTGTAACAGCCGTTTCATGGGCATACTCTTTCTTCAGCATTGCAAGTTCAACAATTTCATTTGATACTTCAATACGTCTCTTAAAATCAGGATTACCTTCGGCTGCTGCCTGAAATTCGCCGTATGTAAGCACTTTTTCATCACAGTCCTCTGATACTCTTGCCGGAACTTTATTATCCAGAAGCTGTGCGATAAAGCGAGCCTTGTTGACTACAGTCTGATAAAGATAGCTGTCAAGCGTTCCCTCAGTGACATAGTTGAAGATTTCAACTTCCTTGTTTTTATTGCCCTGACGTAAAATCCTGCCCTCACGCTGTTCAAAATCCGACGGTTTCCACGGCACATCGATATGATGCAGTGCATATAAATTCTGCTGAATATTCGCACCAGTTCCAAGCGTGCCGGTACTTGCAATTACAACACGGTACTTTGAATTATTTATGTCACGGAAAATATTTTCACGTTCCTTTGAATCTGATTTCGGAGCGAAAATAATTTCATCTTCAGGTATTCCCTTTGCAACAAGTTCATCTTTTATGTAGTCGTAAACTGAAAAATTCCCGTTGTCCGAATTTACAGCAACGTCTGAAAAGATAATCTGTACACCTTTTGTATCATTTGTTTTTTCATAAATTTCTGCAACTTTTTCAATACATTTATCAACTTTACTGTTTTTGTCATCAATAAAATCATACGGCAGTTCTTCACCACGCTTTTCATAAAGTGCCTTTACTGCGTTGTTTCCGAGACCTATAAGACGTGCTTCGCTTGTCAGTTTAAGGTGATTATCCTCATGAGGGTCTACCAGACCATCCTCAATTGCTCTGGCTCTTTCTGCAAGTTCACGCACATACATTTTCTGCTCAGGAGTTGCCGGAACGCTGATTATCTGCGGTTTTCCAGTTTTCAGCTCGGGACGTGGAAGATTGAGTTTTTCAGCACTCTGAACGTCTGCAAATTCCTTATACATTGCCATGAGTTCCGGCAGATTAGCAAAATTTGCAAAACTTGTTTTCATTTTCAGTGTACCATCTGCTGTCTGCTGATTTTTAGTTACAACGTTTCCGAAAGTCGCTGCCCAGTCGTCAAAACGTTCCACTCCTGCTGCTTTCAGTAAATCAGGACGAAGATAACGTGTCATTACATATAATTCTGTCATACTGTTAGAAACTGGTGTGCCGATTGCTTCACCTTAACGATGAAAATTTGGTAAGTTCGGACGGCTGGTTTTACAATATAAAACCGAAAGGACTAATACCGATGATTGATGAGATTTACAACTACCGCCAGAGCAATATGCCTGCTGTCAAGTTATCTATTATACATTCAAATCAAAAAGACTATGCTATCTGAGTACAATTTTCGGATAGCATAGTCTTATTTTCTTTTCAGAAGCCATATTCAATTTTCATCTGCTAAATTCACTATCTTCTTGTCCTGTTTTCTGGCATATTGTATTGTTTTGTATGTTCCGCCGTTTTTATGCTGAATACAGCACACAACAAGGTCTGATTGGTCAACAATATTTCTGTTTCGTACTTGGATAGCCGATTTTGGGTGAGTTTCTGCGGATTCGGTACATATCTCTACCTCGTCATAGTATTCAAGGTAACTCTTTTTGTTATCACGATAATCTGCTCTCATATACGGCAAAACAAGGGTAAAATGCGTATTTCCATAAGCATAATTTCGGATAGCTCTTTTGATAGCAGAAGAAGCAAGCAAATCAAAGTCTCCGTCCTGTCCTATCAGGAAATCAATATACTCTCTCTGTGTGATTAAATCATGCAAAAGCGTATCAAGACGATTTTCAATCCCCGTTCCGCACTCTATACACCTATGCCCGAAAAAGCTGACAGTATAAATATTCATAGCATCACCTCATAATATTACTATTTATATAGTAACATTAAATATGTGTATTGTCAAGTGATAACATTCAGTATAGAATATTATCAGAGGTGATATTATGAACCATTCTAAATCAATTATTTCAATCAAAGAATATGGCAGTATCAGCATTCACTTAAAAGAGATTATGGATAGCAAGCATATTACACGTAACTATCTTGCAAGAATTTCCAATACTCGTTTTGAGGTTATTAACAAGTGGTATAACAATAATGTTGAAAAAATGGACTTGGATATTCTTGCTCGTATCTGTTATGTGCTGGAATGTTCTCCAAATGATATAATCAAATATGACAACAAATAAAGCGTTTTATCCTTTTAGGTTAAAACGTTTTGTTTATATCAATTGTTTTTTCAAAAAATTTTCCATAAAATATTGCAATTCGACAAGAAATATATTATAATTATAAAAAACAAATCTCAAAAATAAAAATACTAACTAAAGGAGAACCGGGAATGATAAACATCTATCTTTCTGCACTTGAAACTGCTGAAGATAAAGCCAAATTTGAGGATTTATACATAAAATACAAACAGAGAATGTATGCTGTGGCGTATAAAATTCTTCATAACGCCGAGGATGCAGAAGATACGGTTCATAATGCATTTTTAAAAATTGCAGACAAATTTGAAATAATTAAAGAATTTTCCTGTCAGGAATTGCAATCATATATTGTTATTATTGTTAGAAACACTTCTATCAACATTTACAGAAAGAACAAAAGGGACAGCGAATATCTTACTGAACTTGATGATAATCAACTGACAGTTAATGTTAATTTTTTTGGAAATATTGACATAAATGAACTGATTCAAACAATTTCATCTCTGCCATTGATTTACAAGGATATTCTGTTCCTGCACTATGTTAATAAATACACAACTAAGGAAATCTCAAAGATGCTTGATATTTCCTTAGATACTGTATGGAAAAGGATAGAATGTGCTAAAAAACTACTTAAACAAGAAATCGAAAAGGTGAAAGAATATGGCAGAAAGTAATTTTGAGAAAGCATTATATGAGGCTCTTGTTCCGGAATATGAAACGGCTATGCAGGACGTTGATGATGAGCATGAATTTTCTCCGGAATTTGAGAAAAAGATGAAAAAACTTATAAATCGTCGCAGGAAGCCATATTACAGAATAATAAATACAGCCGGAAAAAAAGTTGCCTGTGCTGCCGTGATAGTAATTGCTGCATCTTCGGTTACGATTATGAATGTTGATGCACTAAGAAATGTGTTCTCAGATTTTTTTATAGGTATTTATGAAAAGTTTTCTACTGTTCAGCCTGTTGAGGATACAGCTCCTGACACTCTTGAAGAAATTTATGAAATAACATATAATTTGGAGGATTTTGATATTATTTATGAAGAACTGAATGAATATAGACATGATATTTACTATGCCAAAGATGATATAGTAATTTATTTTAAACAATGTACTAAAGATATGTATGACTTAGATGTTAATACAGAAAATGCAGAAATCTTAACAGTTGATATAAATGGACATGAGGCGATTTATTTTACCGATAATCATTATTATAATCATTTAATTTTGGATAACGGAAATTATATAATAAATTTAAACTCCAATATTGACGAAAATATACTAATTAGCATAGCAAAATCTGTGCAAAAAGTAGAATAATATAAAAA
>CAMWYX010000081.1 GCA_947178575.1 uncultured Ruminococcus sp.
AAGCTCGCCTCTCTCTATCCTTCTTTAGATTAATTTTCATTGTGTCAGTACACTACTCCTTGTACAAAATTATTCAATGTAAAAAGGTGCAGTTAGCTGACAACATTTTTTACTCAGTGCAACCTGCTGTCAGATGTTAAAACTGCACCGAGTAGCTACCTCGCAGCATCATCATTGATAAACAATCCTCCTTTGATTTCTGCTCGTTTCAATAGTAAAATTCCGATTTATCGTACTAAAATTATATATCAATAGAAACGATATAGCTAAAACTTCTTTATAAGTGCCGCTATTATGAGAGTGCTGATTTTTTTACTACTTTTTTATTTTCATAGAAATATCAAAGCATTTCACGGAATGCGTAAGCGCACCAAGTGAAATTATATCAACGCCTGTTTCTGCAACAGAGCGTATATTCTCAGATGTGACGTTTCCGGAAGCCTCAAGAAGTGCGTTTCCGGCAGTGATTTCAACCGCCTGTTTCATTTCATCGCATGACATATTGTCAAGCATTATTATTTCAACTTTATTTTCAAGAGCTTCGCGGAGTTCATCAAGTGTGCGGATTTCAACTTCAATCTTGACTGTATGACCGATTTTTTTTCTGAGTTCAGCAACAGCCGCAGTGATTCCGCCGTATGCGTCAATATGATTATCTTTCAGCATAGCACAGTCAGAAAGATTGTATCTGTGATTCTTTCCGCCTCCGACTGTAACGGCATATTTCTGCAATGCACGAAGTCCGGGAAGTGTCTTTCTTGTATCAGTAACAGATGCATTTGTTCCGGAAACAAGTTCAACGCATTTATTTGTAGCCGTAGCGATTCCGGACATATGCTGGAGAATATTCAGTGCAGTGCGTTCACCTTTTAAAAGAGTAAGCGTACTTCCGTACATTTCGGCGATAATATCGCCTTTCTGAACTTTAGTTCCGTCCTGAATAAGTATCCTGAAATCGACATCACCGCCGGAGAGTTCAAAAACTCGTTTGGCGATTTCGATTCCGCACACAACGCCGGTATCTTTTGCGACATAGTACGCCGAACTTTTATGTTCCGGCGGAATGAGATTATCCGCAGCGGCATCAATATAATTAATATCCTCCATGAGAGCAGTCGTTATAATATTATCGATATAGCACTGTAAAAGCTTCATAAGCAAATCACCTTTTTTAAATTATTTATATATATTCATCAGGTATATCGAATCCTGCACCTTCATTGATGACAACGGATTTTATACCTGATACATTGTTAAGAGCCTGCAAAATACCGTTTATTGAAACATTTTCATACTGTGGATTAACATTTCCCAAATCAAGATATATAAGTATCTTTTCATCGTATGCGGAAATATCGAGATAACCTGTGTATATATCTTTTTCGTAATAGGGTTCAAAAAATTCATCTACTGCTTTGTAGATTTCCTTGTATTTTTCTTCTGTAATTTCGCCGTCAAGGTAAACGCTGTAATCAAAGCATTCACCCTCTAAGCCGTCCATTTTAATATTATAGTAAAGTCCGAGTTTATCAAAACCCATTGATTTAATCCAGTCAAAATCCATTTTATAAAGTCCTCCGTTCATCAATATTGCCGGAATAAATTATTACTGTATAACCTCGTTAAGAATAATATAAGCAACCGTAACGATTGACTTTGCAAGAACATAATCAGCCGTTACTTCATATTTTCCGCTGAGCAGGTCATTGCGTATTTCCTCGATACGTTTTACGCCCTCGGCGGCGGCGGCTTTATCCGGAATCACAAAATAGCTGTTCTGCATGATTTTTCTCGTCTCTGTGCGGATTCCGGCAGGAATATTTTCAGAGCCGATATGTGCATCAAATTCAGCTTCTTCAAAATCAGCCGGAACGGAATCAAGCTTTGATGCAATATTCTGAGCGGCACGGCGTGAAAATACAAGAGCTTCAAGCAGTGAATTGCTTGCGAGTCTGTTGCTTCCGTGAACTCCGGTGTGTGAACATTCACCGCAGGCATAGAGATTTGGCAGGGTAGTTTCGGAATTGCTGTCAACATCGATTCCGCCCATGAGATAATGCTGACACGGGAAAATCGGAACGGGTTCTTTGGTCATATCATATCCCTGTTCGAGAAGATTTTTATAAATCATCGGGAATCGGTTTTTAAGAAATTCGCTGTCTTTATAGCTTATATCAAGATAGAAATCCGTGGAATTCTGCTTGCGTGATTCAAGTACAATCGCATGGGAAACGACATCACGGGGAGCGAGTTCAAGGCGTTCGTCATAATTCTGCATGAAACGTTCCTTATGGCAGTTGAGAAGATATGCACCCTCGCCACGGACGGCTTCGGAAATAAGGAAACATTCACGTGTTGCACGGTTATTGAATGCAGTCGGGTGGAACTGAACATAGCTGAGATTTTTTATTTTTGCACCCATTTCGTATGCGAATGTTATTCCGTCACCGGTAGCAATGGCGGAATTTGTTGTAAACTGATAAACACGTCCTATACCGCCCGTTGCGAGTATAAGGAAATGGCAGTTTGCAGTGGTGTAATTGTTATCGGAATCTTTAAGAAATACAGAGTATCCGGTGGAAGTCTTTTTTGCATCGCACATGAAAGTATTATCCATGATTTTCACGTTCGGGAGTTTCTGTACATTTCCGAGCAGGGTTGTAGTGATTTCCTTGCCGGTTGCGTCGGCTTTATGGAAAATTCTGTGATGACTGTGACCGCCTTCGAGGGTACGGTGATATGTTCCGTCGGGATTTTTATCGAAATCAACGCCGAGCTTTATGATATTTTCCAAATCCTGAGCGGCTTCGCTTACGAGGGTATGAACGGCATCGACATTGTTTTTAAAGCTTCCGGCGATGAGTGTATCGTTCTGATGATACTGAATGTTGTCGGACGGGGAGTTGTATACTCCGGCGATTCCGCCTTGTGCGAGCATTGAATTGCACAGAGAAAGTTCACGCTTGCACAGTATAAGTATATTCAGATTTTCGGGGAGATTAAGAGCGGCATAAAGACCGGCAGCTCCGCAGCCCGCAATAATAACATCATAATTCACAGACATTTTTAACACAACCTTTTTGTATTTTATAATAGTTAAAATAAGATTTAAAATAAGTTCCTAAAAATGTATAGTCTTATTCTATTATAACCTAAAAAC
>CAMWYX010000082.1 GCA_947178575.1 uncultured Ruminococcus sp.
GTTGTTGTTTCACCTGCAACATCTCCGTCAGTTGTTGTGGTTGTTGTAGTAGTTGTTTCACCGTCAACATTTTCACTTGTTGTTGAAGTTGTTGTCGATACATCGGTGGTTGTTGAAGTTGTTGACACGTTAGTTGTTGTTGAAGTTGTCGTTACAACTGTGGTTGTTACGTAAGGAACAATTCTCTGGAAATCAACCTGTACAGAGGCTGTACCGCCTTCTGAACCCTGCATCGTATAGACATTAGCCTCAATATCTACCTTTTTGTAAACACCTTTCTCAATAACGTCAACGCCATACTCTTTTTCAATATACTTAGAAACTTCCTCAACTTCAGCATCAGGGAACTTTGCACTTAACTTTGCGATACCATTTACAAGCGAAACCTTGATATCATAAGCACCATCAGCAAATTTACCGAATGCTTCCGGAGAAACATCAAAAGATGTAATGCCGGCTACTGTTGAATTGATGTTATCCAAAGCCTTTGAGAAAACCTTTACCGCTTTTGAGTTGGCAAGAATCTCGGAAACAGAAGAATAACGTGGAAGTTCATCGGGTAAGTCCTTATGTGTCAGATTTTCAGCCTTATCGAGAATATTCTTGATTGTATTTTTCTTTTTGTCAGCGAAATTATAAGCAGCTTCAATTGCCTGAGCAGTTTTCTTGAACGTATATTCTTTAGTGGAATATCCAAAGAACTTTTCTTCAAGTTCCTCTATCTTGTCCAATTTTTCCAAATAAGGAGAAACTGCGTCGGTAATTTTATCGCCAATATCATCGGCATTAACCTCTTCCATCTCCTCAAGTTCTGTAAATGCACTTTCAATGCCCTCTACAAGACCATCGAATGAATCACGAATCCAGTTTACAGCATCTGTACCCTTATACTGTTTATTCTTATTCTTAGAACCAGTATTTGTAAGTACAAATTCAGCATTCATAACAGTACCGTTGTTAAGGTCTGAACCTTTTATTGTTGCTTTGAATGTACAGCTTATATCAATTAAGTTCAGCTTTTCCTTAATTACATCAGTATCCGGAAATTTCTCGTCAACCTCAGCCAGTTTTTCAAGAATCTCTTCCTCACTGAATATTCCATAAGCTTCCATCTGTTCACGGACATCAGCTTTTACTTCTGCCTTTTTGGACTCGATTTCAGCAATTATTGCATCAGCCTGATTGTCCATAAGTACGGGAACAATATTTTCAAGTTTACCTGAAATGACAACATCTCCCTCATCGCTAACAGCATATCTGAGGTCCTTGATTTTGTCAATTATTGCAGCTGCCTCTTCTCCCCCTTTAGCCTTCATCTGGTCAAAAATAGGAGAGGCATCGATTTCGTCACTTCTCTTATCACTTGCGGCAACCTGCTGGAGAACTTGTGCAAGTTTAAAGTTCCATGCAGAATTCTGATAGAAATATCCATCATATCCATTCATAATTTCCGCATCTTCACCGGGTTCATATTTTTCGTGCTCATTGCTTTCATCTGGGCTTATGTAAAAGATTGAATTTGATTTACCTTCGTCCAACGTCCACTTATCACTTGCTCTCTCAGCTGCAGTCTGAGCGTTCGATGCTTCATTTACATCAATAGCCTGAGCAATGCTGAGACACTGTGTAAGAGCGAGCGGCACAGTTGCAACTGCTGCTACTGCTCTTTTGAATAATGAATTCTTCATTGTTCTATTACCTCTCTATCATATTTTTTCTTCAACTACCATCATGCCCCTGTAGCACAAATCGTCCGAAGAAGTATTTTTGTGCAGGCAAACGTGCCTATATATAGCCCACCCAAAAATTCATAATATCATTTTAGCATACAAATCGCAATAAGTCAAGGAAATTAGTAGATTTTTCTCAAAAATTATTAATGATTAATTTAGCACATTTTTGTAAGTATTTCACAATAAATGACCGTATGCTGCGTGTATTTCACATATTTTTTATCGAATTGCTGAATTTTATTAACATAAACTCAAAATCTGTTTAACAGTAAATTCTTACCTGCGAAATCCACTGTTTATATTATACCACGCTTTTTTTTATTTGTCAACAGGAATTTTACGCCATTTTTTCAGCTTTTAAAAAAACAGGGTCCGAAGACCCTGTTTTAATCAAGTTAAAATTTAAATGTCACATACAATATGTCTAACCGAGCTTATTACTCAGATACATTGCCTCCAATGAAGTCAACTTCAATACCGCTCTCCTCATAATCGTCGAGCTTTTCGCCTCTTCCGCTACCAGCACCGAGAGTTTCGTTCCAAGCCTCACGTCTTGTAGCATCGTTAATCTTGTCAGCCGGAGTTGTTGAAAGCTTAGCATAGTACACGAGAATGAAGCTTGCATCGTCAGACATAATCTGTCTGCCTTCGCTCTTTCTCTTTCTCCAGTTATCCTTGCTGTAGCAGTCATTATCTACATCGGTAAGGAATGCTGCAAACTGGTCAAGGTCATACAGCTTTTCAGAACCAAATGCAAG
The DNA here is from genome assembly GCA_947178575.1 of uncultured Ruminococcus sp. GTDB lineage: Bacteria > Bacillota > Clostridia > Oscillospirales > Ruminococcaceae > Ruminococcus. The sequence goes on from CAMWYX010000082.1 coordinate 2,492, forward strand.
GTCATACTGGTCAACAAGCTTGCTTGTGGAAATTCTTACAGAGTCACGGTCTTTTACGCCGTTTTCATCTGCAACGAGTGTTGACTGACGTGCATAGTAAACAAGTGCAGCCGAAGCGTCAGTTGCATCTGCCTTGAAGTCAAAGTCAGAGTCACCCTTTACGCCGATATAAGCTGTAAATGTAACACGTGAACCGTCTTCATTATACATCTCATGTCCGTCGTAAAGAACATTTACAGTATAAACGAAGCTGCTAAGGTCAGGTGCAGCGATAAATCCGCCGTCATCAGTGTAATTCTTAGCGTTGAATGCAGCAGCAGGGTTGTTTGCCTTAGTGTCGCCAACCTCGAAGTCGAGGAGAGAAGGATTAAACTCAACTACTTCACCTGTTTCATTGTCAACAACGTTCTTAGTAGAAACGTGGTCAGCTCTGAACGGTCTGTTATCGTGGCTGAAGTAGAATCCGTCTACTGTCTCTACCTGAGCAACTACTGCTGTCGGCGGGAGGTCAGGATAAGGACGAGTTGTTGTGGTTACATCTCCAGGAGCTACCTGACCCGATTTTGTCGTTGTTGTTGTAGAAGGAGCTGGAGCTGCTGTTGTTGATGTTGATGTTGTAGAAGGTGT
>CAMWYX010000083.1 GCA_947178575.1 uncultured Ruminococcus sp.
CTTTAACTATTGTCAACCCCCATAAAAAATCGACTTACTGACTATCATTTTCCGTTCCTAATAAGTCATGCACAAAAATCAACAATTTTTATGCACTTTTAACAACTTACCTATTACATTATACTACATTTTCCATACAAATTCAAGTGATTTCTGAAAAAAATACATTTAATTAAAAAACACGCCGAAAATATATTATACTTCCGGCGTATTTATTTCTGTCAGCGTCATTTGACTTTCCATATCCCTATTATATCGCTTTTTTCTCTTTTTGGCAATTGTGCGGTGTTACCTTAATTTTTAATAACAGTATTAAAATCCTATAAATCTATGCGTATCCTGCATACTTATCCATATCAAAATAAGTATTTGACTTTTCAATCAAAGTGTGATATAATAAATAATAATAAAACATAAGGAGAATTTAATATGTTAGGAAATTTCAGCTATCACAATCCGACAAAACTCTACTTCGGTGAGGATTCACTTAGTTATCTAAAAGATGAACTCAAAAACTACGGCGAAAACGTACTGCTGATTTACGGCGGAGGTTCTGTCAAGAAAAACGGTCTGTATGACGAAATCATCACAATTCTGAAAGAAAGTAATAAAAACGTTGCGGAAATCTCAGGAGTTATGCCGAATCCTACGCTCGAAAAACTCTATGAGGGCGTTAAAATCGCAAGAGAAAATAATTCGGAATTTATCCTCGCAGTAGGCGGAGGTTCTGTATGCGATTATGCGAAAGCCGTTTCTGTTTCCGTTCACTGTACTGACGACCCGTGGCAGAAATATTATATCCGTTTTGAAGAACCGGATTGTAAAATTGTTCCCGTCGGCTGTGTTCTCACAATGGCAGGAACAGGCTCGGAAATGAACGGCGGTGCAGTTATCACAAATCATGAATCTAAACTTAAAATAGGTCACGTCTTTGGCGACGATGTAATGCCGAAATTCTCTGTCCTTAACCCGAAATATACCATGACACTTCCAAAATATCAGATGACAGCAGGAATCTATGATATTATGAATCATATATGTGAACAGTATTTTTCCGGTGAGGACGATAATACAAGCGACTATATCAGTGAAGCTCTTATGAAATCACTGATTCATGCCAGCCGTATCGCTAATGAAAATCCGCAGGACTATGAGGCACGTTCAAATATCATGTGGACTGCAACATGGGCATTGAATACACTGGTCGCCAAAGGCAAAACCACGGACTGGATGGTACATATGCTCGGTCAGTCTGTAGGAGCTTATACAAATGCTACACATGGTATGACGCTCGCTGCAGTATCACTTCCATATTATAGATTTATTATGCCTTACGGACTGAAAAAATTTGTACGCTTCGCAAAAGAAGTATGGAATGTAAATCCTGACGGCAAGACCGATACACAAGTTGCACAAGAAGGTCTTACCGCTATGGAAAACTGGATGAAAGAACTCGGACTTGTTATGAAAATCTCGGAACTCGGTGCTACTGATGATATGATTGAAGGTATCGCCGACGGAACTATCATCATGGACGGGGGTTATAAAGTTCTCACCCGTGACGAAATCGTACAGATTCTGAAAGAAAGTATGTAATAACAAACAATCCGGATTTTCTAATAAAAAGGAGATTTAAATTATGAATACATACAAATCAACCGACAGAACACAGCTTACAACACATTTCAATGTTAGTGAATTTAAATGCAAATGCGGCGGAACTCATGATACATATCTTGATTTAAACCTTGCAAATAAACTTGAACAGCTTCACAAAGCTCTGAATTGTTCAAGAATTATCATCAATTCAGGCTATCGATGTGCATATCACGACAGAAATGTCGGCGGTAACGGTTTTGGTATGCATACGCAAGGGCTCGCTGCGGATATAGTCTGCTACGATAAGGACGGAAAAAGAATAAGTTCCAAAATCGTATCATGTGCCGCTCAGGATATAGGCTTCGGAGGTATTGCAAATATTGACAGCACGTATACTGCAACTCACGTCGATACACGTACTTCAAATTTCTGGAAAGGCGATGAAGTTATTACGGTAAGTTATAGCATATGTACTGATTTCTACAGCTATTACAAACTCAGCAAAAAAGATGTCTATGGTGTTGATGATACTCAGAAAAAAACCAAAGAAATCACAATTATCATTGACGGTGTGACATACACCGGTACGGTTACCGAAAAAGAAGATTAAACTCAAATTCATATTAAATAAAAAAAGACTGATTACTCAGTCTTTTTTTATTTGATGTATTGATTTGTTCTGCTTATTTATTTTCCTTGCGACGGAAGATTCCGGAGAATTTAATGGAAACAAGACCAGCTATAGTCATCATGAGTGCTGTAAGAGCGACTACGATATTTGTAACTGAATTGTTGCCTGTCTGCGGAAGATTAACTTCAGCACTGTTTGAATCTTCACCGATACCTGTTGCGGGACTGATTTCATAAACATCAAGAACCTCACCGGAAGCATTTTTCAGAGTGATTTTATAAACCTTTTCTGACTTGTCAGTGATTTCAGCGGAAGAAGCTAATACAGCACTCTTAAGTTCCGTGATATTATCACTACCCTTGATTTCCTCGAACTTCTTGCTGTTGTAATCATTTACTGACCATTCGCAGAGTTCATCATCAGAACCTATATTTGTAGCTTTTGTTGATGAAAGTAAGTCTTTTATTTTGGATATGCTCGATTTACCCTTTGTTGTTGTAGCCTTTGTTGTTACAGCTTTTGTTGTAGTTGTTTTAGCTTCTGTTGTTGTAGCTTTTGTTGTTTCAGTTTCTGTCGTTGTCGTAGATTCTGTTGTCGTTTCAGGCTCTGCTGTTGTTTCCTCTGTTGTTGTAGTTACAGGAGTTTCTGTAGTTGTTGTAGCCTTTTCTGTTGTAGTTACAGGAGCTTCTGT
>CAMWYX010000084.1 GCA_947178575.1 uncultured Ruminococcus sp.
AAATCAGGAATCAGAATGCAAGTTCCTACTTTTAAATTAGGTTAGTGCATATGGGACACATTCCCTAAGACCTTTGTAAAAATCGGCTTGCCGAAATAAAAATACAGGAGATGTTCAAAATGGAAAACGCTAAAAAGAAACGCGGCAGACCGCCTAAAAATTCACTTCCCGAAATAACAGGATTGTCGGCGGAGGGAGCAGTTAATCTGGCACTTGATAAAAATATCAAGTTAGAACTGCAAAATCAGATTGCAGCTAAAAGCGAGAATATGCTCACAAATGACGAAAAAACTTTTCTGAAAAGTCAGCGTGAGAAAAAGTCAAAAACGCTGAATATCCGTTTTACAGAAAGCGAGTATCAGAGCATTGTTGATAAGTGCAAACAGTTTGGTTACAAGAAAAAATCCGAGTATGTCCGTGATTGTGTCAGGGCGAGAATTTCACTTGAAACGCAACAGGCGGATTTTTCCGAAACAAATCGGCAAATTAAGGCTATCGGGAACAACATCAATCAGATAGCCGTCCGTCTGCACAGTTCGGGAAATTTTTACGCAGAAGATATGCAGGAAATCAAACAGAAAATAGGTGAATTATGGCAGTTACTTCTATCCATCCAATCAGGTCAACAGTTGGAAGTGCAGTACGATATATCATTGACCCGGATAAGACCGTCAACGGACTATATGTTTCGTCTTATCTCTGCCGAACAAATTCAAGAGGAGCAGCAGAAGACTTCACCCATATCCGAAAGAACGGAACAGGACGAACAGAAGTCTTAGCACAGCACATAATCCAGTCGTTCAAACCGGGCGAAATTACTCCCGAAAAAGCGTTTGAAATCGGTGAGGAGTTATGTGACAGGTTTCTGAAAGGCGAATATCAGTATATGCTTGCCGTCCATACCGACCACGAACATATTCATTGTCATATCATTTTAAACAACATAAATCTCTGCACAAACCGTTCATTTGAAACAGAAGAAAATCAGGGAAAAAAGTCCGAAAGAGCGTGGGCGAAATTACGAAACATCTCTGATGAAATTTGTCGGGAATACGGCTTGTCAGTTATTGAAGAACCGCAGAAAAGTACGGGCATTTCCCACTTTGAGCGAGATATGCAGAAAGAGGGTAAATCGTGGAAAGACAAGCTCCGTGTAAAAATCGCTGAAATCGCATATTACAGCAAGAACCTTGAGGATTTTTTCAAAAACTGCACTGAAAGCGGAATTGAGTATGTTTACAAGCCAAATAACAAGTACAAGCTGAAATTCCGTATGCAAGGGCAGGAGCGTTTTACACGAGCTGAAACTTTAGGTGAGGAATACACAGCAGAACGCATTGCCGAGCAGATTGAGCAAATTCAGAAACTGCATCATAATATAGCTGAAATTTCAAAGTCTGAAACATCTGAAATTCCCGAAGTTAAGCCCACTGAAAAGAAAGAAGATAAGTGGGCGGATATTCATGGTATGCAGAATGCTAATATTATGATTGCTGAACTTGAATCGGCAGGTATAGATTCGCTGAATGTTTTTAAATCGTTTATGTGGAATATTCGCCACGATGATGACCACACTGATGAATTAGCATCGCTCAAAAAAGAAATCAAGGCGGTTGATAGTCTTATTGCTAAAATCAAGCATCTTGATGAAATCGCACCGGTTTACAAGGAGTACAAGAGCTTAAAGGGATTCAGGCAGAGCCGTTTCAGGAAGAAAAATGCTGATGTTATCGAAGATTATGAAAAAACAGTTGATTACATCAAGGAATATCGAAAACCGTTCTATGCGGACGGTAAACCGCCGACAATATTTGATTTGATTGATAAATCAAATGCCTTAAAATCCCAGTATAACGCACTTTTATCCGAGCATGAAGCTTTTGTTGTCAAGCGAGATACGGCGAGTAAATATACCAGACAAGTGAAGAAATATCTTGATGAGCAGTATATGAAACGTGAACGGGAACGCAGTCAGCAAAGAACTTTTTCTCAGCAGAAAAAGAAAAATATACTTGAATAGGAGATAATAATTATAGAACGAGAATTACTGAAACAGCGACAGCGTGAGGACATCGAGATTGCCAAATTACAGGGCAAATACAAGGGCAGAAAGCCTATCCTGATTGATTGGGAGAGATTTGGCAATCTTTATGGGGAATGGAAATTGAAGAAAATCACAGCAAGGGATTTTATGCGAAGAATGGATTTATCAGCTAATACGTTCTATCGCCGTGTGCATGAGTATGAAATCTGTAATGGCATAGTCGAGCAGACCTCTGCTTGACTGTAAGGCAAACGAAAACACCACTCAAAGCCGTCCAAGCCTATTTGATGGGAAACTTAACCGATGAAAAAAGCACCCTCTCAGAAATGCTCTAAGAGAGTGCTATGCGGTTAATGTATGCCATTAGGGTATGTGCCTATTGTGGTATGCTCCAAAATGGTGATTTGAACTTGTGCGGAACAGAAAGAGAGTGTGCCGATAGACTAAAGTTATTTTATATTATGTAAGTCACTGTAATGAGTTATAGACATTTTATATATTGAAATTAAAACAAAAACAAGTGCATTACAACTTACATACATAAGTTATAACGCACTTATATCAATAATATATCTACCTTTAATTTATTAATGATTATGATTCAACGTATGAGCCTGATGCCGGATTCCATCTACCGGATACATTGTATTGTTTGCTTGAAGCAAAATTGTTGTTCTCGCCAGTTAAGAACCTGTCTTCACAAGCTAAAAACGGCGTAAGATAGTAGCTAAATTTGAA